>NZ_JBJURI010000019.1:0-144322 GCF_046098255.1 Paenibacillus jiangxiensis | reverse complement strand
GAGTCTGGGCCGTGTCTCAGTCCCAGTGTGGCCGATCACCCTCTCAGGTCGGCTACGCATCGTCGCCTTGGTAGGCCATTACCCCACCAACTAGCTAATGCGCCGCAGGCCCATCCTCAAGTGACAGATTGCTCCGTCTTTCATCATGCCGCCATGCAGCAGCATGAATTATCCGGTATTAGCTACCGTTTCCGGTAGTTATCCCAGTCTTGAGGGCAGGTTGCCTACGTGTTACTCACCCGTCCGCCGCTAACTCTCAGAGGAGCAAGCTCCTCATCAAGTCCGCTCGACTTGCATGTATTAGGCACGCCGCCAGCGTTCGTCCTGAGCCAGGATCAAACTCTCCAATAAAGATGTTACGAAGTAACATCGACCTCACCGGATTTGGGTTCCACTCGACTGAGTGAATCAAATTCGGTGAGCACTATCGAAAGAGCGATTAAGCTCATTTGAATCTGACGAGATAATATCTCATTGATTTGCATCATCCATTTGTTCAGTTTTCAAGGAACTTGTCCATCCGGTTATCAATCCCGGACAGGAATTAGATCATATCATAGATTTGATTATTCCGTCAACATCTTTTTTTGATATTTCTTTGAGTTTCAAAAGATTCTTAGAAACACCGAATCAGAAGCGACATCTATTAATGTACCACGTTTTTATTCACATAGCAAGCTTCTTTTTAATTCCTGAGTCATGAAATTTCACCCAACACCCACATTATATAGTATGATAACCGTCTTTCGACGCCCTTCTAAGTAGCCAGACCGGGTTTAGCAGTAGTTTTTCTTTCGATATAAGGAAAGAGTTCCTTCGAAGTTATGCATTCTTAATCTAAAAAAGCAGCCTGCCCAGCAGGACAGACTACTTTAATATCACTGCATTTATTCAAGCTCAAGCAGCTTCAGAAACTCCTCTTCACTCTCGATCGTATCTATCCCCAACTGCTTTGCCTTGGCCAGCTTGCTGCCAGCCTTTTCTCCTGCAATGACCAGGTCCGTTTTCTTGGAAACAGAACCTGTCACATTGGCACCCAGTGCCTGCAGCCGCTCCGTCGCCTCATCACGGCTTAATTGATGCAGCGTCCCTGTGAGAACAACCGTTTTTCCGCTGAAGAAACTGTCCGTCTTAACGGCAACCGGTTCAGCAGGGGCTTTTGCCTGCACACCCGAGGATAGCATTTTATCAATAGAAGCACGTGTGAACGGATCGGCAAAAAACGCCACAATACTCTCCGCCACAATCCCACCGACATCCGGCAGTTCGATCAATTCTTCAACAGCAGCATTCATAATTTTGTGCAAATCTCGGTAGTGTTCCGCAAGCATACGTGTGGTTGCTTTCCCCGTATTCGGAATGCCCAGCGCATAGAGGAAGGATGCAAGATCCCGCTCCTTACTCTTTTCTATCGCTTCCAGCAGATTGTTCGCCTTCTTCTCTCCAAAGCGCTCCAGTTTCAACAACCGCTCGAATTCCAGGGTATACAGATCCGCCGGCTCCCGTACTTCCAGTTCATCATGCAGTTGAATGGCCGTTTTGTCGCTGAACGTCTCAATGTCCATCGCATCCCTTGACGCAAAATGGGAAATCCTCGCCACAATTTGCGGTTTACAGCCCAATTTGTTATCACAGAACAGATGAGCCCCGCGCTGCTCCAGCGGAAAACCGCAAGCCGGACAATGATCCGGAAAAATGATCTCCCCTCCGTCCTTCTCCTCAGTCACTTTGCCCAAAATTTCAGGAATGACATCATTCGAACGGCGGATGAACACACGGCTGCCCAAGGCAAATTTAAGGTTCTTCCGCTCAATATCCCCTGCATTATTCAACGTGCAGTTCTGAACCGTGACACCGGCAAGCTCAACCGGCTCCACCTTGGCAAGCGGCGTAACTTTCCCTGTGCGTCCAACATTCCAAACCACCGCATTTAATACAGTCGTGGTTTCTTCGGCTTCAAACTTGTAGGCCACGGCCCAACGCGGAAACTTGTCCGTATACCCCAACACTTCCCGGGTCCGCATATCCGTAATTTTGACTACCGCTCCATCGATAAGATAGTCCAGCTTGGCGCGGTTTGCCTCAATCTCCGCCAACTGCTCCATTACATCATCAAACTCTTCAAAATACGTTACATACGGATTGACCTTGAAATGATTTTCACGGAGAAAGTTCATCATCTCCTGATGATTTGCAAAACGGATACCATCCGCATAACCGACATTATAGAAAAAAGCACTCAGCTTTCGCTCAGCCGTGACTTTGGGATTCAGATTTCGGAGCGCCCCTGCGGCTGCGTTGCGGGCGTTTTTCAACGGTTCGGCAGCCGTCTCATTATATTTGGCGAGCACCGAAAGGTTCATAATGCCCTCGCCCTGCACTTCAATCGTTCCATTCGTAAAAGGAATCTGCAGCGGAACTGATTTGATCGTCTTTACCTGAGGGAGAATCCCTTCCCCAACACCCCCGTTGCCTCTCGTGGCTGCCTGAACCAGCTTGCCATCCGTATAGGTAAGATTGAGCGTCAAACCGTCAAACTTCAGCTCCAGTGCATAACCAAGCGGCGGCAGCGGATTGTCCGGATTTTTCGTATTATAATCATTCACCAACTTGACTGCTCTGGCATTCCATGAACGCAGCTGCTCGGGATTTTGTGCTTTATCCAGACTCCACAGTGGTGCCAAATGGCGGTGCGATGCAAAGCCTTTCAATATTTCCCCACCGACACGCTGTGTCGGCGAATCCGGCAGCACAATGCCGCTTTCCTGCTCAAGTTCGACGAGCCGATCGTACAGAGCGTCATATTCCTTATCGCTGATCACAGGCTCATCCAGGGTGTAATAATGATAGTTATACCGGTTCAGCTCCGCAACGAGCTCTTCCATCTTGTGCATCGAATCCATGCAGGGCGATCCCTCCGTAATTTAAAAAAATCTATCGACATAAATCATAGCACTACAGACCGCGTTAAGCAGAAGTTATGCCTGTGATTAAAAAACCATTACCTTCACTGAAAAACAACAAATTCTCCCCAAAAAATCAAGTGGCTTATCGACAAAATTTTCATTTAGCAGTGGTATCGCGAAGCGGCATGGTTGTCTTTAATCTTAGAATAAGCGGCAGAGGCATGAACCTCCGCCGCCCTTGCAACTTTTTTATTCCACCTTTGTAATCGGAGCAAAGCCAGCGAGCAGCCGCTTAACCCCTACCGGAGCCGGGAAGGCGATCTGCAGCTCCATATCATTGCCAGTTCCTTTTACAGCAACAATAGTGCCGGTACCCCACTTGCCATGCTGCACTTTGTCACCTGCTGCGAACGAACCTCCGGTCCCTGTCGGTTTTGGTGCAGCCGCCGGTGTGGATACCGTGACTCGTGATGTTGAAGATGCAGACGCAGCAGAGGCTGTGGAGCCGCCGCGGCTCATTGCATCCAATGAACGGCTGCCACCAAAATTACCGCCCCCGCTGGAGCCAAACCCACGGCCGCCGTATGAACCGCCAACATTGCCGCCGCGCCGATACCTGTCACGAGCCACCATGGTGTCCTCTTTGAGCTCCTCTGGAATCTCATCAAGAAAGCGCGATGGCGGATTGGCTGTAGTGCGGCCGAATAAGGTGCGCATCTGGGCACAAGACAGGAAAAGCTGCTGCTCTGCACGGGTAATCCCTACATATGCAAGACGCCGTTCCTCCTCCAGCTCTTCATTATCGAGGAAAGCCCGGCTGTGCGGGAATACGCCTTCTTCCATGCCCACGATGAATACGATCGGGAATTCAAGCCCTTTCGCACTGTGCATCGTCATCAGCGTAACCGCATCCTGCTGATCCTCATCCGCATCATTCATGCTGTCGATATCCGCGATAAGAGCAAGATCCGTCAGGAAGGAGACCAGCGATTTATCCTCATTATTTTTCTCAAATTCCATCGTTACCGACAGAAATTCGTCAATGTTCTCCAGCCGGGATTGGGATTCGAGCGTATTCTCATTTTGCAGCTCAAGCCGGTACTGCGACATTTCCAGCACCTTTTCCGTCAATTCTGTAATCGAGAGGTATTCCACCATCCGGTTTAGCGCGTCGATCATATCATAAAACTCAACCAGCGCATTCCGGGTACGGCCTGCAAATCCCAAATCATCCACAACCTGCAGCACACGGAATATGGAGGTTCCCCGCTCAGCCGCAGCTGCTGCCAGCTTGGCCACCGTCGTATCGCCTATGCTTCTTTTGGGAACATTAATAATCCGTGTAAGGCTAATATCATCATCAGGATTCGACAATAAACGCAGATAGGCCAAAATATCCTTGATCTCTTTGCGGTCGTAGAACTTGATGCCGCCCACAATCTGATACGGGATATCCGATTTGATCAAAATTTCCTCGACTACCCGCGACTGGGCGTTGGTCCGGTATAAAATCGCATGATGGCTGTAGGACTTGCCTGCCTTGACATTTTTCAGAATCTCGGAGGCAACAAAGTAGCCTTCATCATGCTCGGAATCTCCCCGGTAAACCTTGATTTTGGCGCCGCCTTCCTTGTCGGTCCACAGCTTTTTCGGCTTTCTTCCGGTGTTCTGTGAAATGACCTCGTTGGCCGCGTTCAGAATGTTGGAGGTCGAGCGGTAATTCTGCTCAAGCAAAATAGTGCGCGCTTCCGGATAATCTTCCTCAAAATTCAAAATGTTGCTGATATCCGCCCCGCGCCAGCGGTAGATCGACTGGTCGCTGTCACCCACCACACAGATGCGGTGATGCTTGTCCGCCAGCATACGTGTCAGCATATACTGGGCACGGTTCGTATCCTGATACTCGTCAACATGAATGTATTGAAACTTTTTCTGATAAAAATCGAGCACTTCCGGCACTTCCTTGAAGAGCTGGATCGTCGCCATGATCAAATCGTCGAAATCGAGAGAGTTATTGCTCTTCAGACGCTTCTGGTACATGGTATATACTTTCGCCACAATGCCTTCAAAATAGTCCCCGATCTTGCGTTCATACATTTCCGGTGTGACCAGTTCGTTCTTCGCGGTGCTGATCATGGCCTGTACTGCCTTGGGCTCGAATTTCTTCGTATCGATGTTCAGATCCTTCATGCAGCTACGGATAACCGACAGCTGGTCCGTTGAATCCAGAATGCTGAAATTGGAAGTGAACCCGATCCGCTCTATATCCCGCCGCAAAATCCGCACACACATGGAGTGAAAAGTAGATACCCAAATGTCGCGCCCTTCCGGTCCCACCAGCTTGGACACCCGCTCCTGCATCTCCCGGGCTGCCTTATTAGTAAATGTAATTGCCAGGATTCCCCATGGCGGCGCCTTGCGGGTTGCGATTAAATAAGCGATCCGGTGTGTCAGCACACGAGTTTTGCCGCTGCCTGCCCCCGCCATAATGAGCAGGGGACCTTCCGTCGCCTCCACTGCCTGGCGCTGCTGCGGATTCAACCGAGCGACTGCATCATGTATATTTATCGGCTGCATACCTGCATCTCCTCCCCGTATTTTCTATTGGTTATAAACCGCTTTGACGGTCTCGAGTGCTTTTGTCAAATTTTCATAAATAATGTTGCCCACCACAATCGTATCGCTGACGGTCGCTGCCTGCGCTGCCGTCTGCGCATCATGAATGCCGCCTCCGTAAAAGACTCTTGCCTCTCCGGAAGCACTCCGTACCTTCTCTACAAGTTCAAGATCTCCAAAGGTGCCACTATATTCGACATAAATAATCGGCAGCTTCATCAGCTTGCTGCCCACGTGGGCACAGGCCTCCGCCGCGGCGGCACTTAATCCCGTCTCTGCTTGGGTCAGCTTCGCAACCGTTGAATCCGGGTTCAGTACGATATACCCCTCCGGAACAAGCGTCTCCCACGGAATCAGGTAACCATAACGCTCAATGGCCTGGCGGTGACGCCCGGTTGTCCATGCGCTGTCAGCTGTATTGAGCACCATGGGAATCATGTACAGGTCAAAGCCCGGAACCACCGCTTCAAGATCGGACACCTCCAGCACACACGGCAGCTCATAGCGCCGGACACGGGACATCAGATCCACCGTATTTTCATACGTAACACCGGACGATCCCCCGATCATAATGGCATCCGTACCGGACATGCACACCGCTTCAAGCGCATCGTCCGCCAATTCCCGCTCAGGGTCCAATTTGAAAACATGCCTCCAGGGCTTTACCGCATCCATCAAAGTTCATTCCTCCAGCATTTACCGCATTTTGTCCACCCGCCGGAAACGGCAAAAAGAGCCCGCCCCCACGTACAGGTATTCCTTACCTCCGCAGGCAGACGCCCCTTTATATCAGCTTTCCATCCCAGGCAGCAAAAGCATCTAAGCTAAGTCTATGCCAGCACGCAATGGGTGTCAATGTTCGTATTGGAGGGGAACAGATTTTTGGCTGCGAATCAGGTTACAAAACTGGAAATCAGGGTTACAAACCTTTTTCTGGAAAGCGGGCTCCATGTCTTTTACGATAGTTATAAGTACATTTTTCAGCTACCTGCCCAATGATCAATCTACACGACAACCGATGAACTTCTAACTAAATTAACTATTAACGAAAGGAAATATTAAACATGCTAAACATTAAGCAGCTTTTTTGCACATTACTCCTCACTCTAATCTCAGTCGGAACAACAGCCGCCGCCTCAGATACGCCCTCGCTCAAATTGGTTCAAGATGGTACAGAAGTCATCACAGATCTGCCGCCGCAAATTGTGGATGGGCATGTCATGATTCCGATCAGAACAGCAGCCAAGCTGTGGGGAAAAACGATTAAATATGATGGAAAGGCCGGAGTAGTTGAGGTTTCAGACCGCATGAAGGTGATATGGGAGGATAAAAGCAACGGCATCAAGCTCAGCGGCTCTCCCGGTGAAGATGGAATGTACAAGCGAATGGGCATATCCACACCTGTCTTTACCCGTAATTATTTACCTATTAAAAGTGTTACTACAAACCGGGATCCGCAGGTAATCACAGCCGATGTAACAGGAGAGGGAGAGGAGGAGACCGTCGTGATTACGAATATCGGATATGGAACCGGATTGAGTCTTTCGGAAATGGTCGTCCTGGATGCAGATGGAAGCATTATTCTTCATGAAGATCCCCTTATTGCCATGATGAAGCAGTTTACCGGTCGGATTACAGACGAGGGGGTTGAAGTCGAACTCAACGGAAAAATAACTAAATTCCCGAATGCCCAAATCCAAGCTGATCCCGCCTATCTCTTTGGGCCCGCCATAGGAAGCGTTCTCTACTACTCCGTTGAAAATAACACTCTGAACGCACAGGCAGCAGTTCAAATTTCTCCCGCTCAGTTTATCGGGGATCTTCAAATGAGCTATTTTTATAAAAACGGAATTTTACAGGCTGGACAAGCTTCGTTCGAACTTTACCCGGAGTATCAGAACAATTAAGCTTGCCACGTATCTGTCGTGGCCAACATCTGAAGTCATTATCAAACCGACTGTCCTCCGCATCGTCTTCTGTAAAAAAGCCCGTGTGCACACCATACTCCCCATTTTTTCGTATGTCCTTGATTCATTTAGGTCATTAATGGTGATGTACATTGTCAACACCACCAAAGAAGCTCATTATGGATTGCCCTGTGGATAATTCTCCAAAAGTCTCTTAAACAGTTCAAACAGAGTCCCAGTCCCAAGCATTTGTGCATAAATATGAACACATATAAACAGCTTGTTAATAAATTGTGGGTAAACGTGGATATCTTGTGGACTAAAAAAGGTTTTTTTGTGGATAATCGTGAATAACTTGTTAATAATCTGTGGATTTATGTGGATAAGCGATCTCCTCCTCCTCTTTTTGTGAATATCTTTTGTTCTGAAAATAGGGTTGTCCGCTCTCTGTTATGTGCACAACTCATGACAAGTACGGTCTGACTAATGACTAAAAATCGGAGGAACGATTCGTTCTTGCCCAGCATACAAAAAAGGGCCCCCAGGTTCATAGAACCTTACTTGGGACCCTTTTTTCAGTAGGCGTTTTTGAAGCCATTGCGAATCGTACGGAAAATGATTTTAATATCAAATAAGAGCGACCAGTTCTCAATATAGAAAATATCATGCTTGATGCGTTCCTCAATGGAGGTGTCCCCGCGCAGTCCGTTACTTTGAGCCCAGCCAGTGATGCCAGGACGCACATGGTGCTTCACCATGTATTTCGGAATTTCTTCCCGGAACTGATCCACAAAAAACGGACGTTCCGGCCGCGGGCCAACGACGCTCATATGTCCGAGCAGCACATTGAAGAACTGCGGCAGCTCGTCGAGACTGGTACGGCGGATAAATGTACCGAACTTCGTTCGGCGCGGATCATCCTTGGTGGACCATCCGGTATCCTCCGTTCCCGGAGGAAGTTCCTTCATCGAGCGGAATTTGTACATATAAAAAGTACGCCGGTTCAGCCCCACACGCTCCTGCTTGAAAATAACCGATCCTGGTGAAGTCAGTCTCACGCCGATCGCTACGGTCAACATGACTGGGGAGGTCAGAACAATCGCAGCTAAAGAGAATAGGATATCAAACGTGCGCTTGAACAGCCTGTTGGCCGCCACATCCAACGGAATATCCCTGACATTAATCATCGGCATGCCGGCAAAATTATCAAAGTAAGGACGGGCTGGCAAGTAATCGAAAAAGTCCGGGATAATCATCGTGCGAACACCAGCTTTCTCACACAGATTGATGATCTTTGGATATTTATCATGCGCATCCAGCGGCAAAGCCAGGATTACCTCATCAATCATCAGGCGGTTCAGCGTCTCCTCCAGCTCATTCAGCGTTCCCAAGATCGGGCGGTAATGGGCCTCCTCCTCATCATCCCACTTTCTGTAATCATCCAGGAAGCCGACCACTTCATACCCCAGATCAGGGTAATTTTGCAGATTCTCATAAAACTGCCGGCCCAGCGATCCTGCGCCGAGAATGAGCATAAACTGCTTATTGTAGCCCTTCTGGCGGAATGCTTTCAGAATTCTTTTCACATAATAACGATACAGCAGGATAAAAAACACGTTTCCAACCATATATATGGCAAGGTAGGATCTTGAAATATCGATCTGTTTGACGAAAAACATAACGCTCAAAAGAACAAACAGCCCTATGAAATGGGTCTGCACAATCTTGATCACATCGTCGGCAAACCTTTTCTTGCGGGTCGTGGTATACAACCCCACCATAATACCGATACTGATGGCAATCATCCCATAAATCAGGCTCCAACCCCAGTATACTTCCATGGGGAGCGGATCTTCATGGGTGATCCAGTCGCTCTCAAACTTGAGGAACCAGGCCAGCAGAAAGGACAGCTGGATAACCGCCATATCAGCCAATATATAGAGTTGGGTTAAATACCGCTGATTTCTGCGAATCATGCTTTCACCTCAGTACGGGATTCTTCACTGCGTCCATCCGGTTTGGATGGAGGCGTCAATTTATTCTGAACAAGGGCCATGAGAAATTTCAGCGTTATGCCCAAATAAACGGCTGCATTCGTAATCATGCTGTATTTCTTGAAGTAGTGCTTCCTATGAAACACCCACATCGCTCTATGAAACTCATAAATAATTTTCAAAGGCCGGCGGCGTGCGCTGCCTCCTTTGACATGAACAATATATGTGCGCGGGTAGTAGTAAATACCCCAGCCCGCTTCCTTGATGCGGTAGCACCAGTCGATGTCCTCGCCATACATAAAGAAGGTTTCATCCAGCCCTCCCACCTGATCGATGGCTTCGCGCCGGACCAACATAAAAGCACCGACCAGCACATCTACAGGATATTCATCGTCCGGATCCAGGTGACCAAGCTGATACTGGTTGTATTTCGGATCATGCGGAAAACGCTTGGAGAAACCAAAAGCATAATAAAAGGATGCCGAAGGCGTAGGAAATCCGCGCTTGCACGCTTTATCGAGCGAACCGTCGGGTAATATTACTTTACAGCCAGCCGCCCCCAGTTCAGGACGGCGGTCCATCAGTCCGATCATGGTCTCAAGGGTATCCGGCTGTACAAGGGTATCGGAATTCAGCAGCAATATGTAACGGCCCTGCGCTGCTTCAATCCCCTGATTATTCGCTTTGGCAAAGCCTGTATTTTCCTGATTGGCAATTACCGTTACCTGCGGATATCGCTCCCTTATCGCTTCAACGGAGCCGTCAACGGAATGATTATCAATGACGATCACCTCGTAGCGGTACTGCGTACGGGAAGCAAACACGGACTGCAAGCAATCCAGAGTTAGGCGCTGCGTGTTGTAGTTGACGATCAGAATGCTTACATCCATGATTGTTGCTCTCCTGACAAAAAAAGAAATCTAACGTCATTATAGCACATATCTTGGCCCTAGAGCGCTAAAAAAGGCTTGTATCGGCACAATCGCCTGTTGAGCATTAAAAACCTTCGTGGTAAGATGTTAATGGAAAAAAGGACCGGTGGCAGCCGGTCCAATGCACAACCGCCAGTGCAAGAGCGGGCGGCTTCAAAATCAATAAGGACCGAAAATAGACCATTCCTGCTACAGGGCGGTCTATTTTCGTCTATCCGAAAACAACAGTGTGACGACAAACGCGCCGAACGTCAGCATCAGGCTGAGCGCTTCATACACTGTCATTGGCTCCACCCCCTGTCAGGGAAGATAGCCGACCGCCCTTGCGAGCCTAGATTTGGTTGTGCTAACTGCATTATACTATATTTTTCCAAAAAGAAACATGTATTCGTTACACTTTGTTGTACTATATAGACGTCCTTAATAAATAAAAAGTTCCACTAATTCCGAACAAACTATAATTTTTTAATGATAAAAACAAACTTGTAGATCAGATTGTCCATAAACGATTGTCTATAAAACGGTGCACGGATCATGTGCCTTATGCGTCCAGCCAGCCCTTTATCATAACAACGGAGGAAATCCGTAATATCTTGATAATGCTTCTGGGGTAACCTCGAACCAAAAGTTCCAATGAACTCGTGTGCCTGTTTACTCAAGATAAAGTGATTCTTGCCGTTTATAAATCGGTTCAACCGCTTGCGCCACTTACTTAACCAACCGTCTGACGCCCCGCCCAACACGTTGCTCTGATGCTGCCGATAAAGAATAGACGTTTCCGAGTCAAAAACAACCTCCCCAAAAGAGGAGACACACAGATAAATCCACCAATCGTGCATGATGACATTGTTGATGTTGCGGGGCATGTTATTTTTCACCATCTCCAGAGTCTCGCTGTTAATCACAACAGTACAGCCAACACATACATTCTCAATTAGAGCGTTATGAACAGACAAAGGTTTAGTGGGGGGCTCAGGCCACACCTTTATGGGATTCAGATGCTCGTCCACCATTTGGGTAGTGGATGAATACATTAAAAGCTGGTCCCTTTTACACTCCTGGAGCCTCTTGATTGCCCTAGCCAATTTATCAGGCTTCCACACATCATCTTGATCACAAAAAGCGTAATAACTGAATTCGTGCCCAGCTTTGTTGATAAGCTCAAAAAAGCTTCGGATTACCCCTTGATTATTCCCTTTCAGAATTTCAATCTGGCCAGGATACAGTTTCTTGAATGCCTCCAGCTTATGTACAGTCGAATCTGTTGAACCGTCATCTCTCGCCAAAATTTGCACATGCACATCCTGTTGAGAAATCAAGCTTTGAAGCTGCTCCTCGATGTAGGTTTCACCGTTATATGTTGATAATAAAATTTGTATGTTTACCGGATCCAGTGGAATCCCCTCCACAAAGCTTGAATTCATCTAAAGTCTGGCCATTTGGTCTCATTCATTATATCAGCTTTATACAGCACATACCTAAAATGAAAAGGGGCTGTCCCAAACTAACATGGCCTGACGCCCACCACGATGAATGAAAATGTCTTGGCTTGCTAATCTGTATGTTCCATAATGGAACTGCAGGTCACAGGCCGAGACTTTTTGGGTAGGATAACACTCTGAGTCCCAAACTGGCCGACCGTATCCCACGAGTACCGCCAATTGTTGCCACGAGCACGTGTATAAAAATTCTTTTCTCTGAGGGTACGTGACCTGCAACTTAACAATTGGAGAAGGTCAAAGCGGCGCTTGGCAAGTTGCCGAAAACCATCATCGCAGATGCAGGATACGGTGGAGAAGAAAACTACGCCTACCTGGAAAATGAACAACTGGAAGCCTTGGTGAAATACAGCACATACCACAAGGAAAAGTCAAAAAAGTGGAAGCAAGATATTAGCAAGCTGGTTCGGAGAATGATTGAACCGGAAAGTGTGTTTGGACAAATCAAAAACAATCGGGGATTCAGACGTTTTCTGCTTCGAGGCCTGCGAAAAGTGAGCCTTGAGGTCGGGTGGCTTTCGCTCGCCCACAATCTGCTCAAGAAGGCGGTAATGGACCAAAAGCCAGAAAAGGCGGTACAGGGATGAGCTCCCTGGCACCGCCTTTTCTTTAATTTTACTGTTTTTTTCATAAAGTGAACTGTCTTATGAAATGCAAAGAAGTACTTATGGGACAGCCTCTTCACTTTATCCTTATATTGTTTCTTGAGATGAAGCAAGTTCCCTGAGAAAGTCCTGCAAAGCTTCTCTCCAAGGTCTTAGATCCGTCAAGTTATTCACCCGTATGGATAAATGATCCATGATGGAGTTGGCCGGACGCGGTGCAGGTCTTGGAAACTCATCAGTGGAACAAGGCAGCAGCTCTGCATTGGGCATATCTTCAGTACTTGAAGGGCTTACCCCTACATTCAACAAAGAAGACGTGTTCATTGTAAAGAGAGCTTACAATTATCATTTGTCCGGGCCAACCGTTCTCTTCTTTACAAAAACAATGTACTTACTTGCCACATAATTAACTGCAATTACCACAATATTAACCACAATTTTAGCATAAAAATCATTTACACCGATTAATTCAACCAATCCAAGCATCAAAACGATATCCAGCACAAGGGAGGCGGCTCTAATGATTAAAAAAAGAACAAATTCCTTTAATAAGGAGTGCCGAGCTTTACCTATAAACACGTATAATTTGTTAGTAACAAAAGCAACTATAATGGAAACAAACCAGGCAAACGCAATAGATAGTGTATAGTCTACATTAAAAACTTTAGTGAAAAACGCATATGTGACCAAATTAATGATTGTAGTCAAAACACCGAAGATAATGTAGCTAACCATTTCTTTTCCCAATTTCATACTCGTTGCCTTTGTGCATAGCTTTTTTCTACATAGTCAGCTGCGGTTATAAAACCTCTATTGTCATTGTACTCTTTAACAAAATACAGTGGTCTTTTTTTGGTCTCATTGAAAATTCTTCCTAAATATTCTCCAATTATCCCTAATGAGAGCAATTGTATTCCTCCCAAAAACAAAACTACTGTCATTATGGAAGGATAGCCTGTTTGAGTTTCACCAAATACTAGTGTTTTCGTTATAATAAACAGCATATAAAAAAACGAACATATAGAAATAATTATACCCAGCATGGATGATAGCCTTAGCGGAACTGTTGTAAAGGAGGTTATTCCTTCAATAGCTAAATCCAATAGTTTTGCATAATTCCATTTGGTTTGGCCTGCCGCGCGAGAATCTCTATTAAAAAGAATCTCCATCTTGTTATATCCAATCCAGCTAAACATACCCTTTGTATACCTCTGAGTTTCCCTTAATTGCTTCAGTGCCTCAATACAGCGCCGGTCAAGCAAGCGAAAATCGCCTGTGTTTTCCTGTATAGGTATTCTACTAATTTTTTGAAGCAGTTTGTAAAAAGTTGAGGCTGTCCATTTTTTGAACCATGTTTCGCCCGCTCTTGTCTCTCTTTTAGCATAAACATCGTCATATCCCTGCTCCCAATATTTAATCATTTCAATGATTAATTCAGGAGGATCCTGGAGGTCTGCATCAATAATCACAACAGCATCCCCTTTGGAAAAATCCAATCCTGCAATCATAGCAATCTCTTTACCAAAGTTGCGGGATAGATCAACTAATGAGATTCTTTTGTCTTTTTTTCGCAGGTCTCTGATAATCTCAGCGGTACTATCTTTACTACCATCATTTACAAATAATATTTCAAATGAATATCCTTTTATTGACTCAATAACCTTATTGAGACGAGCGTATAGCTGTTGTATTACCTCTTCCTCATTATAGGCAGGGATAAGAATAGTTATTGTTCTAAACATAGCTACTCCTTTAATAATATATTTCACTACTCTATTTTAACATTAGTAAGTTCAGTCGTATCAGTATTATTTGAGTATTTACCTTTATCCACCTGGACCTTAACTATCTTATAGTTAGAAATATCAACATTAAAATTTTGAGGTTGATTAATGGTTATATATTTCTTATCTATAAGCTTCCCGTCTCCTAAAACAGAAACATATACCTCTGCAAGTCCCTTAGCATGAGCTATATTCTGATCGGTAGTCTCCATGGCTGCAGTAAAAGATATTTTTTCAAGAGCTTTTTCGGCATTAATTTCAACATACGAAATACTTTCATTGTCAGCAGTTTCTCCTGGATGAAAGACTATTTTTTTCGGTGTTAATCTAACCTCAAAACCTGGGAGCCCAGAATAAGTACCTCCAATGTTCACTCGATAATCTGCAAAGCTATAGTACTCTTTTTGATCCGGATACCTCTTGTAATATTCTTCCTGCAAATTATTTAAAGCCTTTAAAGAAGAAGCAGCAAATGGTCTCCTTCGTTCAAAAATTTTCACATTGTGTCCACTGTTCAAATTAACCTCTTTAATGAGTTGGTAATTGTCAAAACGTCCATTAACAAAGTACTCCGCCGTTTTTTCGACAGCCAACTGTTTTGAAGCTATAGGGGCAACTACAACAACATAGCCCGAACTTAATAAACCATTCGGAAAACCTAAAGCATCGTTATAAGTTGAGCGAACCAGATTATTTAATGCATTTGTTTGTTCGGGTAAATATAAGTTATTAAATACATCATCATAACAACATTCACCTGAAATAACATACACTGTTTTATCGGAACTTGACAGTCTATTGAGATAGTTGGTTATTTCCATTATTTTATCAATATCTTGATTTACTCTTGGCTCGTTATGCTTTGATAGTACAGTCATAGGACCGACAGTGGTTTGAATATCCTTAAAATATCCATTGTAGATAAAGAGACCGCTAAGGGAAAAACAAAAAATAAGTAGTAACGCAAGTAGCGATTTAGAAACTACTTTTTGGTTTTTCGCTAAGAATCGTCTCAACCAACTCACATAATTAAAGTTTAAAAAAACGAGCACCATTACGCCAGTAGACAGCAACATGATATGTTGCGGAGACAGCCCCTGTTCGGAAGTAATTAACAAGTAAGCAAACAAACCTTGCAAAATTGAAAAAATCGCAATATACCGACTTTGTTTAAATATAATACCGATAACACACCCGGTTAGTACAAGGATCACTGTAACTAATCCAAAAATATTTGACGTTGCAATAAGTTTATCCATAACTGGAATGTTATTGTATTCGTAGACACCTTTCCCTATGTCACGTGTACTTAAAATGATAAATGGTTTGAAAAAAATAAACAAAATGGTTAAACACCCTAAACCAATAATAGTTAGTTTCACAGCACCTCGAAAAAAATCTTTCCACTCAGAGTTCTTTTCCAAAATGACTCTGAGAAAATTTGTAATAAAAATTGCTGCAAAAAAAGATACTACAAAATAGGCGTACCATCTGCGCAAAAAAGCTAAGGAAATAAGCAAAATTATAGATAATATAATGTCCCAGATATTAAAATTGTTTATTCTCTTTTTATAGACAAGAAGATACAACATCATGATAGGTATAAGACCCACCACATCAAGATAACCAATTAAACTGGGTTGAACGACACCGCTGAATGAATAGACAATGAAAGACGCAGCAAATATAGGAAGAGCTATTAGAGCCTTGTTTTCTTTAAGGTCTCTTATCAAATTACTAGAGAGGACTACAAAGAAAAAGAAAGCCGGCAGTAAGAATGAAAAAAATACACTAAGTATGTACCCCTTGTAACCAAAGCCAAATAATCCAATCCAAGGTGATAAGAACAAAAGTACAAGATCATTATAATCATCATGAAGAATAGATAGATATACATTGTATATAACATGAAAAAAACTTTGATCAAGGCTTTCATAGAAAACCTTACTTTTTTGCCAATAGAATGCATTGTCAGAGAAATATATCGTATGTTCAATTGAGTAAAAATAATTTATAATAAACATTCCAAAAAGAGCCAAAGCAACAAACGATAAACCGTACAGAATTACTTCGTTCCTGCGAATATAGTTCAGTTTAAATATGACAAACAAAAACAGTGTGAAAACAATACTATCTAAATACGCCAGAAAAAGTAGATTTTTATAGGTATTATCTTTAATAAAGAAAGGTACTACCACTAAAATAAGAAAAAAAATAAAACCACCGTATACCACTTTGTTTCTTGAAAGCAAAAATCGCATTAAATTTAACATCCTTTCAAAAGTATAAGACACTTTTCCCTCTTACAACTCATAATGTATCATGCTATTCAACATATTCCAACAAAAAGCATTGTATTTTACAAATATAAAATATAAGACTGCCGATAAAAGAGAAAACGAAATATATAAATCACTACTTATGCATAATCACATTCCAACGAGGTAGATTGTTCTTCACCAACACATGGCTTCTCTATTCATGACGATCGTGCAATCAATATATATTTTCAATCAAAGAGCTGTTGAAAACGGAGAACGGTTTGTTTGGAATATGTAAGCGTTCTTCCTTAAAGTCTACTTAAAAAGCAAATTTTAATCCTATAAATATAAATCAATAAAAGACATCCCTTTCAAAATTAAACGGCCCCAGCCCTATCTAGTCCAAGGCTAAGACCGCTCAGCAGATATTCAATCTTTATTCTGTCAATTTACGAAGAGCAGTTTAAAGCAGTAAATGTCCTAAAAAAACTGATGGCAATCCCTAATCTATCTTTAACAACTTTAAGGGCAGCCCCTTTAGCTCAAAATCTTATATTGTTTCCTGAGCTGTGGTAAGCTCCCTAAGGAAATCCCGCAAAGCCTCTCTCCAAGGCCTTAAATCTGCCAAATCATTCACCCGTATGGATAAATGATCCATGACAGAGTTAGCCGGACGAGGTGCAGGTCTTGGGAAGTCATCAGTGGAACAAGGCAGCAGTTCTGCATTAAAGCTTAATTTTAAAATCTGACCAGCTTCCTCAAAAATAGCTTTAGTAAACTCGTACCAAGTACATGCCCCGCTGCCAGATGCGTGGTAAATGCCATATTTTTCAGTCCCCAGCAGCTCCAGCATAAACCGGGCCAGGTCTACGGTGTAAGTAGGAGAACCTTTCTGATCATCAACCACTTTTAGAACCGGCTTTTCCTGCCCAAGCTTAAGCATCGTCTTCACAAAGTTATGACCGTGAAGCCCGTATACCCATGAAGTCCGGACAATAAAATAACGGGAAGACAGCGTCTGCACAAGCACCTCTCCTGCCCGTTTGGATTTGCCATATACAGACCGCGGATTGGTATTATCATATTCCTGATAAGGCTCAGGGGAGCTGCCGTCAAAAACATAATCCGTCGAAATATAAATCAGCTTGGCACCGACCTTCTCTGTGGCCAGCGCCATATTACGGCTTCCTGCTGCGTTTACACGGTATGCGTTGTCTACGTCGTTCTCTGCAGCATCTACAGCAGTGTACGCCGCACTGTGTATTACAACATCAGGGTTGTAATCTTGAGTGACTTGGATAGATTGTTCCATATTCGTAATATCCAATGTTTTTCGATCGCAAGCCAGAACGTCATGACCATTTTCGGTCAAAACACAGACAATATCTCTGCCGAGCTGACCTCCTGCTCCGGTCACAAGCACCTTCATATTACGCTTCCCCCATACGAGAACCGTATTGCTTAGCATAGTATTCCTGGTATGCACCGGATTGAATCCGGTTCCACCATTCCTTGTTATCCAAATACCAACGAATGGTTTCTTTGATGCCTGTTTCAAACGAATGCTCGGGCTTCCAGCCAAGCTCATTCATCGTTTTGGTCGGATCAATGCCGTAACGACGGTCGTGACCCGGACGGTCTTCTACATAGGTAATAAGCGATTCCGGCTTGCCCAGCTCTGTCAAAATTGTTTTAACGATATGAACATTAGTACGCTCATTGTTGCCGCCAATATTGTATACCTCACCGATCTTGCCTTGATGAATTACCAAATCAATTGCGCTGCAGTGGTCCTCCACATACAACCAGTCACGAATATTCAGACCATCACCGTAAACTGGCAGCTGCTGATCGCTCAAAGCGCGGGAAATCATCAGAGGAATGAGCTTCTCCGGGAACTGGTACGGACCATAGTTATTGGAGCAGCGGGTGATATTCACCGGCAGTCCAAACGTCTCATGATAAGCGCGAACCATCAGATCGCCACCTGCCTTGGAGGCCGAGTATGGACTGTTAGGCTGAAGAGGGGTTTCTTCCGTAAACAGACCTGTTTCACCCAGTGTGCCGTACACCTCATCCGTAGATACTTGTACGAACTTGGTCACACCGTATTTTTTTGCGGCATCAAGCAGCACTTGTGTACCTAAGACATTCGTTTTCACAAATACTTCAGGTTCCAGGATACTCCGATCCACATGAGACTCAGCTGCAAAGTTCACGATGACATCGATTCCCTGCTGCATAATTTGGTCGATGGCTTTGGTATCGGTAATGTCGGCTTTTACAAAAGTGTGGTTAGCGTTACCCTCAATGGATTTTAAATTTTCCAGATTGCCCGCATACGTAAGTGCGTCAATATTAACAATATGGTAATTCGGATGCTGCTGTAGCATATATATTACAAAGTTGCTGCCGATAAAGCCGGCACCGCCGGTGACCAGAAGTTTCATAAGAGCCTCCCTAATACGCTTTAATCATATTATATTCATCGATCGTATAAATGAGTGTACAAAATCTAGAAATTCATTTCTGCATCTTCCAAAACAGGGTGTTTTTTATCCTTTTCCGAAAGAATGGGATTTGAAGTTGGCCAGTCGATCGCAAGAGCTGGGTCATTCCATAAAATGCCTCGGTCATTCTCTGGCGAATAATACTCATCAACTTTATATGCTACCTGCGTGTTTGGAATCAACGTACAAAACCCATGGGCAAACCCTTGAGGTACAAGAAGCTGCCTCTTGTTGTATTCACTCAAAATGACGCCCAGCCACTGCCCAAATGTAGTGGAATCCTTTCGAATATCAACTATCACATCATAGATAGCTCCAGAAATAACTCTCACCAACTTCGTCTGAGCTTTAGGGTTCAGTTGATAATGAAGACCACGAATGACCCCTGGTTCTGCTGACAAGGATTGATTGTCCTGAACAAACTTATGAGTAACGCCATTGGCATGCATCAGCTGTTCGTTGTAGCTTTCCACAAAAAAGCCGCGGTGATCTCCATGGACCACCGGCTCAATAATTTTCGCACCTTCCAGTTGCAAAGGGGTTACCTTCATAACTACGATGCCTCCTTGTTATTACAACTTCAGTTTTCCAAATTCTTCTCCAAATACAATTTCCTGCGCCAATTCATTAGCTCTTGCTAAAGAAGCATGTGTACCTGCATCTGTCCACCAGCCTTCAAGTATGTCAAACGTAAGCGTCCCATTCTTAATATATGCATTATTCACATCAGTGATTTCCAATTCGCCCCGGTCGGATGGCTTAAGTGTCTTAACAATGTCGAACACTTTATGATCAAACATATAAATACCTGTAACAGCAAAATCACTCTTCGGCTCTTTCGGTTTTTCCTCGATGGAAACAATGTGGTCTCCTTGTAGCTCTGCCACTCCAAAGCGGTGAGGGTCATGAACTTTTTGCAACAATAACTTTGCTCCTACAGCTTGCTTGCGAAAATTGTTGACAAAAGGAGAAATGTCGTCCTCAAACACATTGTCGCCAAGAATAACTACCATTTGATCGTCCCCAACAAAGTGTTCGGCCAAGTCGAGAGCCTGTGCAATACCACCAGCCTCGTCCTGTACTTTATATGTAAAGGTTACCCCCATTTCTCGACCGCTGCCCAACAGGTTCACGACATCGCCCATATGATCTTTTCCAGTAACAATCAGGATATCTGTAATATCAGCCTGTTTAAGTTTACATACCGCATGAAAAATCATTGGATATTTACCAACTGGAAGCAAATGCTTATTTGTTACCTTTGTTAATGGATAAAGTCTTGACCCCGTACCACCTGCCAAAATAATACCTTTCATATTAACCTCCTAATAGTTACTTTTTTTCACAGCTTTAAAAATAATTATTCAAAAAAAGTAAAACAAGCTTTTTTAGAACAGTATATTCCCTATACTTCTAGTTATCAAAAATTTTTCTTCTCATTTGGTTAATCGTTGATACGATTCCTTCCTCAAGGCTAGTAGAGGGAAGAAACCCTGTGAGCCTATTTAATTTGGTAATGTCAATAATATTTTTCATTATAGTTTTTTGACCTGAACTTTTATAAACGATATTTATATTTTTCTCTGTTCTTCTCTCAACCAAAGAAATGACTTCACTTATAGTTGTTGCATTACCACTTCCAATGTTAATAATCTCTTGGTCAAGAAGCATTACTGTATTATAAGTCGCTTCTAAGAAGTCATTTATGAAAATAAAATCCCGAACGGCTCGGGTATCTCCCCAAAATATAAACTCTTCATCGTTTAATGCTTTGTTGATTAGAACAGGAATTATACCTTGTTTTTTGTAAGGATTTTGAAAACCTCCATAAGGGTTTGAAACACGTAAGATTAAATAAGGAAAATCATTACTTTCAAGGTGTTTAATCTTAATTAAATTTTCGAAAAACACTTTTTGTAGTCCGTATATATTACTAGGTTCTAAGCAATCATCCTCACTGGATTTTGCACCAGTATTTTTATATACGGTACCCGCCGAAGACAGGAAAACGAACTTCTTTATTTTTTTCTCACAACAAGAATTTATCAACTTTATAAATGAAACATAGTACTGCTGTACATCCACCAGTACATCCTCGAATAAATTTGTAGCATTTGTGGATCCTGCAGCGTATAATACTACGTCTCCTTCTTCAATCTCTTCCTGAACCTGTTCAACATCATTAATATTGATGTCTATAAATTGAACGTTGGGATCAAGCATGCTTGAATATACAGAATTTCTACCTAGAACTTTAACTTGCCAATGTTTAATACTAAAATGATTGGCTAGATGGGAACCCAGGTATCCACAACCGATTATTACAATTCGCTCCATTTAGTCCCCCAGTATTTTGTAGATATAATTTTTAATATGTTGTGCCTCTTTTTCCCATGAAGAATTTTGCAGTAAATCAGCCGCATTTTCTAACATTAATTGTGTGTTAATTTTTTTATTGATAACTTGATCAAGTACCTCTGCAATTCCTGCAATATCATTCTCAACATAAATGAACAACTCTTTATGAGGGTCAATCCAATCATTATTTCTGCCTTGATTTATAACAACGGGACAACCTGACGCCATCAATTCCAAAGGCAACAATGATAAATTGGTAAACGAGAGAATGAGCGAGACATCACATTGGCTATATAGATGCGATAATTCTTCAATTCTTACGACACCAGCATTAAAATGCTTGAACGGAATTTCATATTCCGACACATCCCATCCAGCCATCACAACTTCCACATGAGGGTTTTTTTTACAAAACTCATTTAGCACCATAATTCCTAGTTCAAAACCTCTTCTATCAGTGGGCGGCCTTGAGTAAAAAAACACACGCTGAATATCCTTATCTCTTTTCCCATGAGGTTTATATAAATCTTTTTCGTATGAAAAACTAAAACTTTCACATTCCATGCCATATTCAGCAGAAAGCTTTTCCTTTAACCAATCACCTGCAGTAATGCCATAGAAGCCGAATTTATAAGTTTGTTCTGCAAATGAATAAGCACTACCTTGAGGGTAGAAATACGGTTCAAAGTCTTGTACGAAATATACTTTTTTCACACAATTTTCAAAAGCTCTTACATAATAAGCAGTTTGCCAGGAGGTAGCTATCGCAATATCGTATTCATTTTTTATATCCGTATTATCTTCAATAATGTACACATTTGATTCCAAAGGAAAGAAGTTCTTATCTATAATTTCCTTTACACTTGACGGATTCCCCCACTGTGATGCCCCACAAATGTATATATCTGACTTTACAGATATTTTCTCCAACAAATGGATGATTCTAAAAATATTCAGGTGTCCTCCTGAGCCTATGCCAAAATCAGGGATAAACCATGACAGCTTTAACTCATCCTTAGGTTGGTAAGTTAGCTTAGCCTCACGGCTCCCAAGCAACAAATAATTATAAAACTTAAAAACATCCTTCTTTAATATAGCAATTTCATTCTTTTTTTTGATTTTTGAAAGTACAGTTTTGCTTCCTTGCAATACACCCTGTGACTGTATTATCTTTACTGCCTTCCTGGCATTATACAGAAATACATTATACATTATCAGCCCTCATTATTACTTATTTATCAATTTGTACTCTCTCGAGAACAAACGATTTAGTGATTTGTACTTA
This sequence comes from Paenibacillus jiangxiensis, assembly GCF_046098255.1. Taxonomy (NCBI): domain Bacteria; kingdom Bacillati; phylum Bacillota; class Bacilli; order Caryophanales; family Paenibacillaceae; genus Paenibacillus; species Paenibacillus jiangxiensis. Next base: position 121,665 of record NZ_JBJURI010000019.1, on the reverse strand, counting down.
TTTCCCAAAACCCCTAGATACGCTCCGGAATATCTAATCGTGTTCTTAACGAAAGAATAACCCATCCAATACAATTTCCGTTTTCGACTGAGATTCGCATATGACCGCAGAAATTTTATGTCGCTAACAAAATGCTTGAGTATATAAGCTGGTAACAAAAAGATACTTTTGACAGAAACATATTCATAAATGCTGTATAAGCCTTTATATTCATCATAGTATCGTTTAAACTGCTGGCTAAAGGTGTAATTATGAGAGTGATAAACTACAGAATTAGGAGCGTAGGCTTTTTTATAACCTTTCTCAATAATTTGTCGAGCCCAAAGCTGGTCTTCGGCAAAATCAACTTCAGGATAAGGGATACTCTCCCAGATCCTTTTTCGCATAGCTGATGAATTATCTGAATAATAACACAATAGATGTCTGTAACCTTCTTCTCTATTATATCTTTCTTTATCATCTAGATAGTAGATAGTAACTTCAGATCCAAAATTATTAAAATGAGTAATAATATTGTGTTTTTCAAAAATGTCACAGTCGTCATAAGGTTCATGGCGACCAAACACGCCAACAATATCATCATCGATACCAAAACAAAAAATCAAATTTCTCAACCAATATCGGTCATAAGGAAGAGCATCTTGGGTAATAAAAACGAGATATTCCCCACTTGCCAAAGAAGCCCCCAAATTCCTTGTTTTTCCATGGCCAAATTCTTTTGGGTTAATTTGCTTTAGAATGATATTTTGGTGCCGCTGTTGCAGGTCCAAAATAAAATTAATTGTATTATCAGAAGAGCCTGAATCCACGATAACCACTTCAAACGGAGAATCTAAGTCCTGATCAAGTACTTGCAGTAATACCCTTTGAAAGATCTCCCCCCCGTTTTTTGTAGGTATTATAACAGAGGCTGATATTTTGGAATCATTCATAGTTTATGAGTTCCCTTTTTTAATTAATTTTTTTTTCAAATAATAGAAAAAGCTTTTCATGACATTATTATACTCTATTTCAATCTGTGAAAGTCTTTCTTGTTCAATTAACAATTCTTTTTTCTCATCTTCCAAATTACTAATCTTTCCAGATAAATCAGAAATATCCTTCTGGGATGATTTTAATGTATTACTCAGTTCATTGTTCAAGGTCTCGTTACTATTCACTCTTTCCCACAATTTGTTTACCTGTTCCTTGAGTTGCATTAGCATTTGATCTGCATCATTAACTCGATGCCACAGGTCTTCATTTTGTGATAACGTATCTTTATAATTTTTTTCTGCTTCGTTTACGCGTTTCCACAAGGCCTCGTTGTTTATAAGAGTATCCCGGAAATTTTTTTCTGCAATATTCACTCGATCCCATAGTGCAGAAATTTCCGAATTTTTTTTAGAAATAGCATTTTGCCCTACCTTGAAGAGATCATCGATCTCCTGGGAGTAAGAGGCCAAATCTTCATTCTTAGAATTATCTAAAAGAGCATCCTTTATGAAATTAAACAATCTATCTGTCAATAATGAAAGTGGTTCCGTATTATTTAAACTGCCACTAAAATAATCAGTTATAGCTTTAACTTTCCCCGATAAATCTTCTGGCTTTTTAAGGCAGTAGTCTGTTTTGTTGATTAATTCGAAGAAACCAGTAAGTTTAGTTGAATATTCACCGGAAAAGGTAACATGAGGGATACTGTAGCTATAAGATATTATATTCCCATGAAGACTTGATCCAATGAACCCCTTAGCATTCGCCAATAGTGATACTTTTTCCATCATCGTAAGTGAGGGAATAGCTTCCTTATTAAATAAATAGCAATTGTTAAGAAGGGGCTTTAGCTTATGATAAAGCTCATTATCCCCTAAGCACTCTCCAATAGAAATAAGTACAAGGGGCAAATTGAAATTCTGAGAAATAAGATTTAGTGAGTTAGCAATTTCATTAATTTCTTGATTATTTATAACGCTATTGTTTGCTTGAAATACAATATATTGACCAGCTTGTATTGTAACCCCATTTGCAGTGACTAAATCATTAAAGATTGATTCAAGTGAGCTTTTGGGGAAACACCTAGAAATACTCAACACTAAATCCGGAATAATTTCATTTGTTATTCCCTCGTTTGTCAAAAAAACGCTTGCTCTTTGATCTCGTACCGAAACGCGTTTAAAGCGTTTAAATGAGTTTTTTACATATTCGGAGAATCCCCCTTCTAATTGAAAAGGTACTCCTAGTCCGATTGTATAAAAGTTGTCTATTGGCTTGTTAGTAGGGGAAACGATATGACTAAAGCTAAGTCTATCGGTCTTATATAATTTATTGATAGACCAGTCATCCGATCTTAATAAATCTCCCCCTCCCACAAAAATTTTATCAAATGAGAACTCATTAAAATTAATAAGATCTTCAACTTCCTTTTGATCTTCATAAACTGGTACTATTCCTGTGTTGTTAGGACTAAAGAACTTAATTTGATAATCCTCATTCAACTGACGGCAAACATCCTCAACTATTCGTTCAAATACAACAGGGAAAAGCAGGTCGCCTAAATTATCGACATTAAATGTGCCTACCTGTGCAATTTTTATCATGTTAACCACCTTTAACTATTTCAACTGTGGAATCCATGTCCATTAAACCTATTATAGTCCTCTCAGACTTAACCGTAATCTTATTCACATCGTATCTTCGATCCAGCGGGCGGCTAACCCCATCTACAAAATCAGATAATCCTATAGAAACTATATATTCATCAGGCGCCAAATACATTTTTTGTACAAAACTTACAACAACCTTTTCTCCACTTTTAACAGGCCCTATATTCTGATTCAAATAATGTGTATTACCACTATACATTTCAAGGCCTTTTTTATTTTTAATGTAGAATCCCAGTACTGGGTTGGTGCAGTCCTCATAAAAATCAACAGTAATTCTTAATTTAAACGAGTCCATAGTATACACTAACCAATCGCTGTCAGGTGCATTATCGTTTATGCATTCGATTTTACTTATTACCGCTGATTCATCCCCGTAACGATACTCCTCTGAATCTTCCTCTGACTCGGATTGAGTAGCCGCATCAATCAACGATACATTACCCTTTTTAGAGAGTTTGTTGACTCTTTCGATTTTTTTGGTTATTTCCTCATTAGTATTATACAATCTCACATAGTCATTAATAATTTTTCTAGGTTCACCATAAGAATAGACCTCACCTTTGTTTATCAGAACACATCGATCGCATAATGTACTGACACTAGTCACATCATGGCTGACAAACAGTATTGTTACACCTTCATTCTTCATAGCTTTTATTTTTTCAAAACACTTTTGCTGAAAAAATATGTCGCCAACCGATAGTGCTTCATCAATGATGAGTATTTCAGGTTCAACATTTATGGCTACCGCAAAAGCTAATCTTGCAAACATACCACTGGAATAGTTTTTTACGGGTTGATAAACAAAATCACCGATGTCTGCAAAGGACAAAATATTTTCTAACCTCCGGTCCATCTCTGCTTGGTCAAATCCCATTAACATTCCATTCAGGTAGATGTTTTCAATACCGGTATACTCAGGATTGAATCCGGCACCAAGTTCAAGTAATGCTGCTATCTTACCATTGATCTGAACTCTGCCTTCTGTCGGGGTTAAAACTCCAGTAATAATTTTAAGCAGTGTCGATTTTCCCGACCCATTTTTACCGAGTATCCCTAATGTCTCCCCTTTTTTTACATGAAAACTGACGTTGTTTAAGGCATAAAAATCTGTATGATATTGCTTGCGTAAAGGACTTATAGCTTCCTTCAGTCGATCGATTTGATTCTCATATAATTTAAAATGTTTAGAGATACCCTCTACTTGTATAGCTGTACTCATATATCAATATCTCCTTATAGTACGTCTGCAAAATGAGGTCTTAATCTTTTAAATACGAACGCTCCGAGCAACAACAAGCAGAAAGTAACACCCCAGAAGTACAGTGTCAAACTCGGATATTGCCAAAACCAGCTTCTAAAAATAAGACTATATCTGTAACCTTCAATAATGTAGTACATAGGGTTCAATTTTATGAGCATCTCATACTTACTAGGAATCATGTTTAATGACCACAAAATAGGGGTTATCCAGTAACCAAACTGCAAGATCATTGCCAATATTTGTCCAATGTCCTTCAAAAAAATCACTAAAGCCGAAGTGATCCATGAAACAGCAAGTATAAACACCGACATGGCAAAAAGATAATAAAATATCTGCAAAAAATAAATGTTAGGAGGAAAGCCGTAACTCCAAAACATCACCACCATAACAAGTACAAAAAACAAATGTATGATTAGTGGAGATATTATTTTTACTATAGGAAGCAAACTTACCCTAAAGACTACATTCTTAACAAGAAAGACATTACCTACTATTGAGTTCGTAGCATTCATAAGTGCATCAGAGAAAAAAAACCAAGGAATCATACCTGCAACAAGCCATAAGATATAAGGATAATTTTCAATGGGTAGTGATTTGAATCCCACCTGGAAAATAAACCAAAATATCAAAATAGTTATTGCAGGCTGTATAATTGCCCAAAGAATCCCCAGATAAGACCCTAGATATTTATCTTTTAAATCTTTTATGGAAAGTTGAATAATTAACCTTCTATGTGCTATGAGATCTTTCAGAAAAGCTGTTCCAAGCATTAAAATGAAATCCCCTTTCATTGTCCAGCTATATAATTACAAATACCTAATCAATAATATAAACCGTTTAATCTCCTTTCTTTCTGGCTCCTACATCTTCTATATGCTAAAATATTGACGTATCTACAAGAAAAGGAGATTGTAAACCTTGTCGAATCCAGTATACGGGAAACAGACCCAAACGTCGACCCGTGACGATAAAAGGTCGTCGTTATTTTGGGTGTTAATTGTTGGAATCATGTTGTTTTTTATCTGGTCTCCGTTTCAGGCTGCTCTGTTCAACGGACAGATGCTTGATTTTGAAAAGCCTGTTTATTGGGCTCTCACGATCACCTCGATTCTTTTGATTGTAGCAATACTAAGCTATTATAAAAAATTCAGACTGGAAGAGCAAAGAGACTGGCTGGCAGTACTGGTGGTCCTGCTTCCGCTGACTTATGTATTGTCGCTAATTTCTGCGGCTTCGCACTACTTGGCCATGAATATGGTGATCGTGCAGTGCATTTATGCTGCCATGTTCATCATATCATTGTACCTCTTGCAGGAACGGCTGGGCAATAGCATCATCCAGGCTACAATTATGACCGTTGCCTATCTGATCATTGGTTTTGGTTTTATCAACTGGTTTGGACAATGGGTACTTGCCGGCAAGCTGGTAGACTGGTTCTCCAGTGCAGTGTATCAAAACCGCTATACTAGTGCCGTAATGACGGATACCAACGGTCTTCGTCTGACTTCTGTATTCCAGTATGCGAATACATACGCAGCGTTTCTGATGGCTTTCTTTTTTGCAGCGATCTTTAGCTTGATGAAATCGAAGACCTGGTTCGGGCGGCTGGCACATGGTTTTATGCTCGTTCCGATCCTGGTTTCTCTGTTTCTGACCTTGTCCCGTGGCGGCTTGGTTATGATGCCGGTTGTATTTATCCTGCTGTTGCTGTTCTTCAAACCGGCCCGGCAGCTGTTGTGGATTATCTATTGTGCAGTATCAGGAATTGTCTCGTTGGCTGTGCTTAGCCCGATTACTAATATGGGGCTTCAGCTGAATCAAACGTACAATGGAACCACCGCTGCCAAAGGCTGGGGACTGCTCATTGCAGCTTCGCTCGTTGCAGGCGTAATATCCTGGCTGATTCAACAGTATGTCGCACCTAAGCTGGAGAACAGCATGCAGGGCTGGGCTTCTCGGAAGCTTTCCAACCTGTGGCTGCCAGTCGGTTCGGTCGTCATCGTCGGGGTTGTAGCCTTCCTGCTGATCGGTACAGGCCTGCGCAACGTGCTGCCTGAAAACATTCGTGTGCGTGTAGAAGGCATCAACTTCCAGCAGCACAGTGTATTGGAGCGCTTTCAGTTTTATGAAGATGCGTCCAAACTGATTGCAGATTATCCGATTATCGGAGCTGGAGGTGGCGGTTGGGCAACGCTCTACGAGAAATACCAGGACTATCCTTATACAAGCCGTCAGGCGCATAACTTCTTTATGCAGTATTTAGTCGAGGTAGGTATTTTAGGCTTTGTTATTTTTATGGCTTTCATTTTGTTTGTGTTTTATAAATATATCCGCGGATATATTCAGCAGAATGCAGAGCAGCGTGACTCATACTTTCTCTATTTCATTTTAACACTGTCCATCCTGCTGCACAGTATTCTGGACTTCAACCTAAGCTATGTGTTTATGGGCATCCTGGTATTTGTTGGGCTGGGAGGTATGGCTGCAGCAATGGACAGCAGGCCGGTAAAACGGCTTTCTCTAAAGCCTGCCGCTTTCAGACCACTGTACAGCGGGGTCATTGGAATTGTAGCGATCATCCTTGTATTCACTGGTTTACGCTTTATTCAATCAAGTAATGCATCCATGGAAGCCAGACAGGTTGCTCGTACGAGCCAATCTTTTGATCAGATTCAGGCAGCAGCTAATGAGGATTTATCCATCCGACCGACGCATCCGGATTCACTGATCCTGCTATCATCGCTATATCAAGCGGCATATAAGCAAACTAAGGACGAACAGTTTTATGCGGCTGATGAAGACTTGTTGCAGCGAGGCTTAAAAGCGGAGCCTTTTAATAAAAGTATGACTTCTAATCTAATGTCTCACTATCAGTTAAAGAACGACAACGAGAAGGCTTTTGAGATCCTGCAGGACAAGATTTCGAACTATAAATGGGATATTACGTGGTACAGCAATCTCATCCAACAGGCCTTTACTTTAGGCTATCAAGCGAGAGAACAGAGTGATACTGCGAAACAGCAGCAGTACTTTGAAGCAGGCTTGAACGCATACCAACAAGTGCTGGATGGAATTGCACATATCAACTCTTTACCTAAGAGCATTATGATTGCAAAGCAGTTTAATGTGACGCCTGAAATTGCCTTAAATACAGGCAAAATTCAGTTTATGTCCAATAAACCTGCCGAAGCGGTAGCGACCTTGCAGCCTCTTCTGAACGAAGATCTGAGTAACGCTACAAATAAAGAAATCGCCCGCTATTACGTCGCCGCCACCCAGAAGCAAGGACAGGTAGATCAGGCTTGGTATGACAAGCTAATTCAAGGCGATGCAAATGAAAAACAGCAGGTTGATGATTTGGTTACACTAAAGCTTCAATAAATGTGGAACATAAGAAAAACATCTTTCAAGCTACTTCACAGAAGACAAGAAAAAGGTCTCTCCCTAAGGAGTGACCTTTTTCGCTTGATCCACTTTCTCAATAATCCGTTTCATATAATCAAGGACATCATCCTTCAGTTCATTGTGCTTGAGTGCATAATGAATAGTGGTTTCAATGAAGCCTAATTTTTCCCCTACATCATGTCGATTTCCGTCAAATTCATAACCAAGGATCGGGCTATGTTCTCCTAATTCTCCCAAAGCATCTGTAAGCTGAATTTCACCGTTTACTCCCGTTTTTTGCTGCCCGAGCAATTCGAAAATATCTGGAGTCAAAATGTATCGTCCCATAATAGCCAAATTCGATTTCGCATCCTCCTCTTTTGGTTTCTCCACCAACCGTTTCGCTTCGACGATTTTATCTTCGAGAGAAGTGCCTTCCACGATACCGTAACGGTTTACTTCGTTCCAAGGAACCTGCTTGACCCCTACCACAGCGCGCTGATAGCGGTCAAAGACGTCCATCATCTGCTTGAGGCAGGGAACATCGGATTCAACGATATCGTCCCCAAGGAGGACGGCAAAAGGCTCATCTCCGATAAACTTCCGGGCACACCAGATTGCATGACCCAGTCCTTTCGGTTCCTTTTGGCGTATGTAATGAATATCTGCCATCTCAGAAGGCTTGCGCACCTCATCCAGCAGCTTCCACTTTTCTTTCTCAGCCAAGTTGTACTCAAGTTCAAATGAGGAATCAAAATGGTCCTCAATTGCTCTTTTTCCTTTACCCGTAACAATAATAATATCCTCTATTCCCGAGGCAACAGCTTCCTCAATAATGTATTGAATGGTCGGCTTATCAACAATGGGAAGCATTTCTTTAGGCATCGCTTTGGTTGCGGGGAGAAATCGTGTACCCAGGCCAGCGGCTGGGATAATGGCTTTACGAATTTTCTTCATGTGACTGCTCCTTTGTCTCAATCCATATCAAGTTGTTAAGCATACATGGATCTATTATAGCAGGTATCTACTAGACTGTAGCAAATCATATTTAATACAGTAAATATCATAGAATAATTCTAAAAATATTAAGTGGATCTGAAGTTAAAAAAAGAACATCTGCCTCCTTAGCAGATGCTCTAATAAAATTTCACACTCTACTTCACCAGCTGTCCTCTCGTTACTCCAAGCTGGTTGGTGGCTTTCAGCGTCCTCCATACCTGGGTGCCGCTGATTTCGCCGCGCAAGGCGCGTTTGTAGAGGTCAATGACCTCGTGCACCTGTTCCGGCGTCTCTTCCAGGAACTCTACACGGAAGCGGGAGACACCAAGGTCCATGAAGTTGGACAGGTACTCGGCGCCGGACTGCTCGATGGCGTTGTAGACCGTGTTGCGGCAGCCCTCGTCTACGCGGACCGGATGGGACATGCCAATGCGGTCCTGCAGCGAGACGCGGTGCTCCTCACACGGACGGCCGCAGTTGGTGTAGTCCGTGCCTTCGCTCAGAAAGGTGCAGTAGACGCAATGCTCGGTATGGAACATCGGCAGATGCTGATGGATGACCACCTCCATTTTGTCCGTACGTGACCGTCCCAGCAGATCAACCATCTGCTGAATGTTCAGGTCATACGATGGCGTTACGGCGTCGCAGCCGGCCTCCAGGAAGAGGTCGACCGCCTTGTGGTTCGCGATATTCAGCGAGAAGTCGCCGATCAACTTCGGATGCTGCGCGTCCGGATTCTCGCGGCGGTGCTTCAGGTAGAAATAGAGCGCACCTGTGTTGCGCACCAGCACCGCATCCGGCTGAAGGCGCAGGATGTTGTTGTGGTAGCCGTTTTCGCCGGGCATATGGATGCGCGGCGTAACCAGCGCAATCTTGCGTCCAGCGGCGTGCACGGCTTCAACCGCTGCCGGGAACTGCTTGATGAACTCGAAGTCGGCGTAAATAAACTCCACGCCGGCTTCGAGCGCAGCCTCCACCTGCGGGAGGCTGCGGCACAGCGCGGTCAGCTCCGCCTGACCGCGGGCCACCGGCGCTGCCGGCACGGCCGCATCGCCGTATACCTGGGCCGCCCGTTTCACATAAACCGGCGGCTTTGGCCGTTCGCCCGCGAGCTGTTCCACCGCCTTACGGCGGATGTTGTTAAGCTCGCGCATCGGCACGATGACGTCCCCATGCAGGTGGACGTCCAGTGCCTCAAGCTGGAACACGGTTCCGCCCAGACGGCCGAATTGCTCTTCGAGCAGCTCGGCAGTCATGGGACGCTTCTGGGCGATCTCCAGTTCCAGCTCGGAATCGATGCGGACCGTTGTGCCTTTCTGCACGTCGGTCCACCATGTCGTCAAAGGCTGGCCGGGATGGCCTACAGCCTTCACATGCACCGGGAAGACGCGGTACGGCTTCTCCGTCTCGAATGTCTGGCGCAGGCGCTTATCCAGCGCCGGGTCGTTCGTCTTCCAGATGCGGTCGCCGACATGAAGACGGCGCAGGTCTACATCGTTCCGGCCTGGCACGATATCGATCACCCAGCCTTCGCCGGCTTCGCCTTCCACCTTGACGCCTTTGCGGCGAATGTCGTAAACGCGTCCGCCTTCTTCCTTCTTCGTTGGATCACCGGCATCAAATACGATGCCGTCCCCACGCTTGAGCGGTGCCTCAATCCGGCATACGACAGCATCGCGCAGAATCTTCTCCACACGTCCGAGATAAACGCCGCGGCTTTTCGGGAACGTTCCGTCCACCAGTTTTTTATTGTTGGTTCCGTCCAGGAAACCGTGTGTAAAACCACGCGAGAAGCTCTGCTGCAGCTCGCGGATTTCTTCTTTGCTCGGCTTTGTATTGTCACCATCGAAGTACCGGTCAATCGCCTTGCGGTATTTGCTGACCACGTTAGCTACATATTCAGGCGACTTCAGTCGTCCTTCAATTTTAAAGGAGGTTACACCAGCCTCGATCAGCTCCGGCATAATATCGATCGCTGCCAAATCCTTCGGCGATAGCAAATAAGCCACGTCTCCCATCGGCTTCTGCTCGCCATCGACCATCAGATCATACGGCAGGCGGCACGCCTGTGCGCACTCGCCGCGATTGGCTGACCGTCCGCCCCACATTTCAGAGGTCAGACATTGGCCCGAGTAAGAGACGCACAGTGCCCCATGCACGAAAACCTCCATCGGCAGCCTTGCCTGCTCACCGATTTTCTGGATCTGCTTCAGATTATTCTCCCGTCCAAGCACAACCCGCTCCATATTAAACGGCTTCGTAAATTCCACCGCCTCTGGAGAAGTGATGGTCATCTGTGTGGACCCGTGAATCGGGAAATCCGGCGAGATCTCGCGGATCATTTTCACAAGGCCCAGGTCCTGCACAATCACCGCGTCCACGCCCGCATCGATACAAGCATCAATAAGCTCCTTGGCGTCCTCCATTTCATTCTCAAAAACGAGGATATTAAAGGTCAAAAAGCCCTTGGCCCCATAGCTGTGCAGGAATGCCATAATCTCCGGCAGCTCATCCATCCGGAAGTTATTGGCGCGTGCCCGGGCATTAAACTTCTCTACACCGAAAAAAATCGCATCCGCCCCGTTGGCCACGGCCGCCCGCATGCAGTCCCAGTCACCCGCCGGGGCCAGCAGCTCCACGTCTTCTCTTCGCAATTGCTGTCTATCCATAAAATCCTCCCTGATCGGCGCCTGCTGCGCCCGAATTTCTTGTTTTTAAGTTTACTGTTTCATATAAAGAAAAACGTCTATCGACGTACTTTTCAAAGTATCTAAAAAAGAACGATGTACAGCAGGAATGTGCTGCCTCATCTTTCATTTTGTACAAATCAGCGACATTATAACTAATCTAGTGTACCAGACTGTGCTGCTTCCTTCTACTCTTTCCAGACATTCCTTTCAGAAAATTTGCAGCTGGAATGAGTATCTGGAGAGAGAATAGTTTCGAAAAAGGATAGTGCATTCCTATATCCCCGAAATTCTTCCGCTATAGACACAATTGATAATTAGGGGCAAGAGTTATTGAAGGAATGGTTCGTTCCCAGAACGTCTATCAACTTGCAAAAAAGGACCTCATCCCCCACTTAACTGTGGAATTCGAGGTCCTTGCACTTATTTATTAATAGAGTTATTCCCGTACCGTACAAAACACTTTTGGGACAGCCTCAGCCTAAGTCGTACAACAGCACTATTTATAATGTTAATCGACGAACTTGAACGAATTTAATGCGGAATTCAGCGCAAGCGACTGTGCCGCCGTATTGTTCGCATCATTCAGCGTCGTGGACAGAATATAGGTGGCACCGTTATGCTCCAGCAAAATTTGGTGGCCGGTATAGCTGATGCCGTTATCCGTTTGATGGAAGGTGAACGAAACGGCCGGTGTTCCGGCAAAGTTGATGTCTTTCACTTCCTCGGCTTTCAAGTTCGTGTGATTTTCCCCTTCGTTGTCATAGAAATCCTTAAGCTGGGATACCGTCATTTCATACGGTTGGTCTTCATCAATTCGGATGGAGAAACTGCCGCCGAGGAACTGGTATTCAACATCCGCGGACTCAAAGCGTTCGCTCACTGGCGTCCAGTAGGCCGGTATGTCCACCGAATATCCGTAAGCCTGTGATATTTTACGGTCAGATTTCGTCTTATCTGTCAGATACACGTCCTCTTCGAGCTGGCCGAAGTTGGAGGAAACCACACTGAAGTCGATGTCCATATTGCGAACCAGCAGCTCAAACTGATCCTGCCCTTTGCCGTCATTGTCCGGGAACGAGTATTCCGCAAGGTAGCGGTAACTGTTCTCCTGGAGCATTACATCGTACTCTTTCACCCAGCCGTTCCCGAAATTGTAACGGTATTCATGGATTAAAGCGTTCTTGCCTGCCACTTCCAGCGGATATGTTTTCTTGACCTCATAAGCGGAGGATGTATATGAATCCTTCAACCAGGACTGCAGCTGCGTTACCCATTCTTCCAAAGAAGAGCCCTGCGGGGCCGAGGTTACTGTAAGCTTGAGCTTGGAACCGTCCCGGCCCTCATACAGCATGCTGCTGTTGTCCCCCGTCCAGCCGGCCGGAATTTTCAAGGCAATGCCGTAATCGCTGTTATATACATCCTTCATGCCGCCTTCAATGGTGGAAATATCCTTAATGGCCTTGTCATTCGCGTCAAAGGAGGTTTTGAACGAATTCAGAAGCCCCGCATACTTATTGAGATCCTTGTAGTTGGCGGCGGTTGAATCGGTAAGATATACAACATATACCTGCCCATGGTCATAGTACTGCCTGTTCTCCCAGAGTGAACCGTCCCCATCCTTCGTTATGACGCGTGCATAAGGCACATCCGCATCCGGATAGGCTTTGCGGTCAATAATCGTCTCGCCGGTTTCCTTTGCGTTCTGCACGAGCTGCTGAAGCAGGTCATCTGCATCATACGGAACCGGCTGCGGGGCGGCATGCACCTCCATATAATAGGTGCCGTCCTCGCTCATGAAGGTGGCGACACTTTCGTCTTCGCCGCTTTGGCCAATCATCAGTCCTGTCGGATAGCTCATCGACCAATTGTAATAGCTGTTGCCGACCTTTGTCTTCCCTTCATCGTTATCGATTGTCGGAACCTCCGGCTCTGCCGCTGCTCCGCCCGCGCTGGCCTCCATGCGGACAACGAGGCTGCCGCCGCCCATTTTCAGGCTGCCGCCCAGGCCTTCCGCCACAGGTCGCAGCGGTACCATGAGCGTACCGCTGCTCATTTCCGGTGCTGCAGGCAGTTTAATCTTCTGGCCGTCTACCCATGCCGTCCGGCTGCCGATCGTCATTGTGACCGTATGAGGGCCGCTCATCACCTTGACCACATCGCTTTGCTCAAGACGAATTTGACTGTTAAAGGCTTTCTTGAACACACCGACAGGCACCATCGTCGTGCCGTTCTTGGTATATGGTTTTGCAATGGCAATATTTTGGCCGTTAAGCACGGCTTTCGTGCTTCCAGTCTGCAGGCGAAGCTCAGCTAACTCACCATCCGCCGCAGCAGGCAGCACCGGAAAGAGCAGACTCAGGGCAGTCAGACCGACTACAAGCCTGCGGGCAATTTTCTTTTGGAATGGATTCATGCTCTTACCCCTATAAATGCATATTTTTAGTACATTCAGTGAACTGGCAATACGCTTCATTCGGCAGGCCCGGAGGATTCAGCCATCGCCGCCTCCAGCATACTGCCGTCGTCTCTGCTCAGCTTCAGCTTGCGTTCAACGATATCCCCGTCTGATTGCATGAGGAGTGTAACGGTCTGGCCTGGCTGAAAGCTCTTCATCAGCTCATTGATATCAATGATGGACGTCATACGTTTTCCGTTGATGCTGTAGAGCTCATCGCCCTCGGCAATCTGCGCCTGCCGCGCTTCCGCTGAAGCGACCCCCTTCACGGTAAGCGGATCGTCTGTCGGAAGGCCAACGATAGCGGACCAGCTTTCCTCAAGCTCCAAGCCAAGGCTTGCCCGCCGTACCTCCCCGTATTTAAAAAATTGGTTGATGACATATTTAACCGTATCTGCCGGGATCGAGAAGCCCATATTCTCAATGCCTACTGCGGAAAATTTCATCGTATTAATGCCGACGACCTGCCCTTTCAGGTTGACCAGCGGTCCGCCGCTGTTGCCAGGGTTAATGGCCGTATCCGTCTGAATCAGCTTGTAAGAGGCGTTGACCCCGCGATTCAGCCCGCTAACGACGCCCGTTGTCGCTGAGTTACGCAGGGAAAAAGAGATCGGTGTCCCGATGGCGATCACCTGCTCCCCGACCTGCAGCTGCGCGGTAGAATTCGCAAACACCGCCGGCTTAAGATTGTTTGCGCTAATCTTGATTACAGCCAAATCGCTGACCGGATCGCTAAAGCGTTCCGTAATGCCATAGGTTTTGCCGTCGGATGTGACAACCAGCACTTCGTCCAGTCCGTCAATAACATGCGCGTTCGTCACGATCCACCCGTTGCTCTTGATAATAACGCCGGTGCCGTGAGCCAGATTGTAGCGGTCGCCGCCGGAAGAAGCATCCGAAGAAGCCGGACGGCCGATAATGCCAACCACTGAGGGCGAAACCTTTTCTACAACCTGTGGAATCGTACCGGTAGACAATGTATAAGTCCCGCTGGCTCCGTTGTAAGTGCCGCTTGTCCCCAGCGCTTTATTGAGGTCATTTACATTGACATAAATAGAGCCGTTGATCTTTTGCGCCTTTAACGCCTTTTCGCCCGCTGCCGCAGCCTCCGTACCGCTGCTGCCCAGAAGTACAACTGCCCCCAGACCTGCAGCGAGCCAAGCATTCCCCTTTGTTCTCATACTTCACCTGTTTCCTCTCTCACCGCCATGCCTGATATTCAGCACTTGCGGCCTGACTATGTATCTAGGTTTATACTAATCTATTTTACCGTAAAATTCTCCTCAATTTCTTTACAGATGCACATCTGTGAAAGAGCAAGAATAGATTGGTATAGATAGTATGAAATTACCATAAAATTGACATGAAAAACAAATCAAAATAGTCCTATTTTTTTGATTTAGCGGAAGTTTTTCTTGAGATATTAGGAAGGTTATTCAAGGAGGTTTTTCACGTTCCAATATCTTTAAAAAGCCCGCAGCCACCCTTATTCCTTTAGTGACTGCGGGAGGAACCTGATGCTGCGTTTACCCTGCACAATGATAGCTTTGTAATCTATTACTCCAGACTCTCCAGTCTACGAATCTTTCTCTATAACTGGTGGCAGAATCTTGATAAAATCCAGAACAAGGCTGTCGCTTCCAGAGGTTCTGCTAATCAGCGCATAGCCTTCAGGAATTTTAAATGCCAAATCCCCATCATACACAACCCGGAAGTACGGATCCTCACGATAATGCGTAGAGGCCTGCCATTTGGCTTTTCCTCGTGCATCCAGCCCTGTAATGACGATGCCATGCATGGTCAGCCCGCTTTCGCTGTCAATGATGTCATATTGATCCTCTATGCGGACCAACGTCTGGTCATCGGGGATATAGGCAGTGTCTGCGCCATATTCCGGAGACAAGCTCACTGGCTGAAACCGGTGATTGAACACAAGTGTCTGCTTAACATGTTTCTTCTTTCCCCGTTCGAACTCTCCGGTTACAGCAATCCGGCCATCATTCAGCTTTTGTATTCCCGATATCTTCATAGCGTTGCCAAGCTTCAGACTTATCCTGTTCTGCTCTTTGCCGTACACATCTGCCAGAACGACCGCGGGACCACGTCCACCACGCCCGCCGGTCTGGTTCAACACCATGGTATAACTGCTCCCATTGCCAATAAGCCAGCCTTTTTCTATATGGCGCGTCACTTTATGCCAAAGAAATTTGCCTTCCCGATCATATTTGCTGACCGCGAACTCATCCGCTGACTCATCAAGCGAGGAGACCAGAAATCCGCCGTCCTGCAAAGGCTCCAGACCGATTCGGGTATCCGTGCTGCTGCCGAAGAGTTCTTCCGTTTGCAGGGGATATGACCACTCGGTATCCCCTCGGCGATCCGTACGAATCGCGAACAGTTCCCTGTCTGACTGCTCATTTATATAATCTGCCAGCCACAGCTGTCCTCCGTCAGCAGTTTCACGCTGTATGCCTCTGCCTGACCTGGAGCCGGCTTGCTTGTTCAATGTGATAAAATGTGTCCACAACGGTTCAAGCTCGGTGTCCAGTTTGTTATATGTCACTTTAAGAACACTGGACGCTTCGTCATTCTCCATCTGGAGAATAGCAAAACCTCCGCCTGAGACAGGCTGAATGTAATTTTGCTCATAGCCCTCATCGTCGAAAGGGCCGATTGCAGTGCTTGTTGCAATTTCAGCTTCCAGCGGTACGCCTGCCGCCGCTCCTGCCATACCTGACAGCGTGGTCGAAGACCCGATTACCAGCACCGACAGCGCAACTCCGGACAAAAGCTTCATCCATTTCTTCCCTCGGCCAGCTGCTCCATAAAAGTTCAACTTCGCTACCATCCTTTCCGTATGTACCGTCCAATTGACAGCTGTTAGTTTGCTCCCGGACACGCCGGAAGCCCTGTGTCCGATCCGATGCCTCTCTATATTCCATACGGCGAAGCTTCTCTCCTGCATGACCAGCAGCCCTTTTACCGTTAATTTTAGGCCTATTGTCACTCCTCCAAAAGCATATACGTTGTCCGGATACATATATATGTATGCGAAAAAATCGCAGACATGAAATTATTTACCCTTCTCCCTGGCCGCCAAAACGTCTTTTTTGCAAAAAGAAAAACCCTGTATAACCCGGACCGGTTTCCGTTCGAGTATAACAGGGTGACAGTCAATATTATGGGTTCACTCAGCCAAGCTCGGCCGCGAGCAACGCTTTACTTCTTTCCGTATCCCGTTCCAGCACAGGCTTCAGGTATTTGCCGGTATAGGAGGCTTCTACCTGCACCAGTTCCTCAGGCGTACCTGTAGCTAAAATGGTGCCGCCTCCGCTGCCGCCTTCCGGCCCCAGGTCGATCAGATAGTCCGCCGTCTTGATGACATCAAGGTTATGCTCAATGACCAGAACGGTTTCTCCCGAATCCACCAGGCGGTGCAGCACCTTGAGCAGACGGTCTATATCGTCCACATGCAGTCCCGTAGTCGGCTCGTCCAGTATATAAATCGTTCTGCCGGTGCTTCGTCTATAAAGCTCGGAAGCCAGTTTTACCCGCTGCGCCTCTCCTCCGGACAGGGTTGTCGCCGGCTGGCCCAGCGTAACATAACCGAGACCGACATCCAGCAAGGTTTGGATTTTACGGTGTATTTTAGGGATATTCTCAAAAAACTTGGTCGCATCCTCGACGGTCATTTCAAGAATATCCGCGATGCTTTTGTTCTTGTATTTCACTTCAAGCGTCTCGCGGTTGTACCGTTTGCCTTTGCAGACCTCACAAGGGACATACACGTCAGGCAGGAAGTGCATTTCAATCTTGATAATGCCGTCCCCTTTGCATGCTTCACAGCGTCCGCCTTTAATGTTGAAGCTAAAGCGGCCTTTTTTGTATCCACGCACCTTCGCTTCATTGGTCTGTGAGAACAGATCGCGGATATCGTCAAAAACACCGGTGTAGGTTGCCGGATTGGAGCGCGGCGTGCGCCCGATCGGAGACTGGTCGATATCAATCACCTTGTCGAGGTGCTCCAGCCCACGGATTTCCTTGTACTGTCCAGGACGTACCCGCGCTCTGTTCAGGTCACGGGCCAGTGTTTTGTATAAAATCTCGTTAACAAGCGTAGATTTGCCGGAGCCGGATACGCCCGTTACCGCAGAGAATACCCCGAGTGGAATCTTGACGTTGACGTTCTTCAGGTTGTTCTCCTTGGCTCCCCGTATCTCCAGCCACTTATCCGACGGCTTGCGTCGTTCCGGATTCACCGGAATGAATTTGCGTCCGCTGAGATACTGGCCTGTCAACGAGTTGGGATCGTTCATGATTTCTTCCGGTGAGCCCTGTGCGATAACCTGTCCACCGTGGATGCCTGCTCCCGGACCGATATCAATAATGTAATCGGCGGCAAACATCGTATCCTCGTCATGCTCAACGACGATCAGCGTATTGCCAAGGTTGCGCATATGCTCAAGCGTCTGGATCAGCCGGTCATTGTCACGCTGATGGAGTCCGATGCTGGGCTCGTCCAAAATGTAAAGCACACCCATCAGACTGGAACCAATCTGGGTAGCAAGCCGGATGCGCTGTGCCTCTCCCCCTGACAGCGTGCCTGCAGCACGGCTCATTGTGAGATAATCAAGCCCCACATTGACCAGGAAGCCCAGGCGGCTGTTGATTTCTTTCAGGATCAGATTGGCGATGGACCGTTCCTTCTCGCTGAGATCCAGCTTTTCAAAGAAACTGCGGGCTTCTCCGATCGAAAGGTTCGTGACATAAGCCATATTTTGCTCGTTGATGGTCACCGCAAGGCTCTCCTTCTTGAGCCGGTGTCCCTTACAGGTGCCACAGGGCTTGGATCCCATGAAGCCTTCGATGAATTCACGAATCCCCTCGGAAGCCGTCTCACGATAGCGCCGCTCCAGATTAGGGATAATCCCCTCGAAGGCAACGTACGCCTCCTTGCGCTGACCAAAGTCATTCTCGTAAACAAAGCGGACCTTCTCTTTGCCAGAGCCATACAGAATAATGCTCATCTGCCCTTGGGTCAGCTCGCTGACCGGCACGTCCTGTGGAATGTCGAAGTGCTCGCAGACCGATTTAAGAAACTGCGGATAATAATTGGAAGTGCCTCCGCTCCAAGCTTCAAATGCCCCCTCCTCGACGCTCTTACGCGGATCGGGAATGAGCAGCTCCGGATCGACGATCATCTTGACACCGAGTCCGTCGCAGTCAGGGCATGCTCCGAACGGGCTGTTGAACGAAAACATCCGCGGCGCAAGCTCTTCGATACTGAAGCCACAAATCGGGCAGGCAAAATTGGAGCTGAAGCGCAGCTCCTCCTGTCCCATAATGTCAACCAGCAATTGACCGCCGGACAGCTTCAGCGCTGTTTCGATAGAATCCGCGAGCCGAGCCTGTACGTCCTCTTTGACGACGATCCGGTCGACAACCACTTCGATCGTATGCTTTTTATTTTTCTCCAGTTCGATTTGCTCCGAAAGATCCCTCAGCTCGCCGTCCACGCGAACGCGAACAAAACCCTGCTTGGCAATTTCGGTGAACAGGCTTTTATGTTCTCCTTTACGGCCGGATATGACCGGTGCCAGAATCTGCAGGCGCGTTTTCTCAGGATATTGCATGATCCGGTCCACCATCTGCTCAACCGTCTGGGAGGTGATTTCAATACCGTGTTCCGGACAATGCGGCCGGCCGATCCGCGCAAAAAGCAGGCGCAAATAATCATAAATCTCCGTTACTGTGCCTACTGTCGAACGCGGATTGCGGCTCGTCGTCTTCTGGTCAATGGAGATGGCCGGGGACAGCCCGTCGATGGAATCCACATCCGGCTTCTCCATCTGCCCCAAAAACTGGCGGGCATACGCCGACAAGGACTCAACGTAGCGCCGCTGCCCCTCAGCGTAAATCGTATCGAAGGCAAGCGATGATTTACCCGAACCGCTCAGCCCGGTCAGCACGACAAACTTGTCGCGCGGAATGGTGACATCGATGTTCTTCAGATTATGTGCCCTCGCACCTTTGATGATGATGCTTTCATTCGCCAAAAGTTTCATCTCCCTTTTATACAGCACATTCCGGCCATTAAGCCGGACTGGCAGTCCGGAACAGCCGCTGCTTTATGTAAAGGGAACGACCAGGAATAGCGGCCGTTCCCATCAAAATAATAAACAGATCTGCATCTGCTGATATCCTAGCGCAGTGATTCCTTACTCCGCTTGCAGCTCCAGCAGGGCGTCGCGCAGCTCCGCCGCACGTTCGAACTGCAGGTTCTTCGCGGCTTCCTTCATCTCTGCCTCAAGACGCTGGATAAGCGACTGCCGTTCCTTCTTCGACATCTTGCCCGAAGGGCCGGGAAGATAATCATTGCGGGACTCAGCAACCTTCGTCGCTTCGATGACATCTCTGACCTTCTTGCGGATCGTCTGTGGAGTGATACCATGCTCCTCATTGAATTGGATCTGGGTTTCCCGCCGTCTGGCCGTTTCCTTGATAGCCCTGTCCATAGAATCCGTCACCTTGTCGCCGTACATGATGACAAGGCCCTCGCTGTTGCGGGCCGCCCGGCCGATCGTCTGAATCAGGGAGCGGTCGGATCTCAGGAAGCCTTCCTTGTCCGCATCCAGAATGGCCACCAGGGAAACCTCGGGCAAGTCCAGCCCTTCCCGCAGCAGGTTGATGCCGACCAGCACGTCAAAGGTGCCGAGCCGCAGATCGCGCAGAATGGACATCCGCTCCAGCGTTTTGATCTCGGAGTGCATGTAGCGGACCTTGATTCCGACTTCCTTCAGATAATCGGTCAGGTCTTCCGCCATCTTCTTCGTCAGGGTCGTGACGAGCACCCTTTCATCCTTCTCGACCCGCGTACGGATTTCCCCGATCAGATCGTCAATCTGCCCTTTGGTCGGACGGACTTCAATTACAGGATCGAGAAGACCTGTAGGCCGGATGATCTGTTCAACCATAGTGTTGCATTTCTCCAACTCGTACGGTCCCGGTGTGGCAGATACATAGATAATCTGTTTTACCTTGTCTTCAAATTCCTCAAATTTGAGCGGCCGGTTATCCAGTGCGGAAGGCAGCCGGAAGCCGTGCTCCACCAGCACCGTCTTCCGGGCCCGGTCCCCGTTGTACATTGCGCGGATCTGGGGCAGCGTCACGTGGGATTCATCGATGACAATCAGCATGTCATCCGGAAAATAATCCATTAGTGTGTAAGGAGTTGCCCCCCGCTCACGGAACGTCAGCGGCCCCGAGTAGTTCTCGATGCCGGAACAGAAGCCGACCTCCTTCATCATTTCAATATCATAACGGGTGCGCTGCTCCAGCCGCTGCGCCTCAAGCAGCTTGCCTTCCGCCCGCAATAGGGCGAGACGTTCCTCCAGCTCCTGTTCAATGTTCACCAGCGCTACCCGCATTTTCTCTTCACGGGTAACGAAGTGAGATGCCGGGAAGATCGCCACATGCTCGCGTTCGCCCAGCAGCTCCCCTGTAAGCACATCAATCTCCGTAATGCGTTCAACTTCATCTCCGAACAGCTCGACCCGGATCGCATGCTCCCCCTGGGACGCCGGAAAAATCTCAATGACGTCTCCGCGCACACGGAAAGTACCCCGCACAAAATTAATGTCATTGCGCTGATATTGGATATCCACCAGCCTGGACAAAATTTCATTGCGGGGTTTCTCCATTCCTACGCGCAGGGACAGCAGCAAGCTGCCGTATTCCTCCGGAGAACCGAGACCGTAAATGCAGGAGACGCTCGCCACAATGATGACGTCACGACGTTCAAACAGCGAGCTGGTCGCCGAGTGCCGAAGCTTGTCGATCTCTTCATTGATACTTGAATCCTTCTCTATATAAGTGTCGGAAGACGGAATATACGCTTCCGGCTGGTAGTAGTCGTAGTAGCTCACAAAATAATCAACAGAGTTGTTCGGAAAAAACTCCTTAAACTCGCTTGCCAGTTGGGCAGCGAGTGTCTTGTTGTGCGCAATCACCAGCGTTGGCCTTTGCAGCTTGGCAATGGTCTGCGCAATCGTGAATGTTTTCCCTGTTCCTGTCGCACCAAGAAGCGTCTGATGCTTCTTCCCCTGGTGAATCCCTTCGACCAATTCAAAGATCGCCTTGGGCTGGTCGCCTTGGGGGGAAAACTCCGACTGAATTTCAAAAGTCTTGCTGCTGACAACAATATCGCTCATTGCCCTGCATCACCCTTATCGTCTAAAATGGAAGCACTGGAAACTGCAAATTTCGATTCAAAACATCTATAGTATTCAAAAGTATTCAAAAACAGACGGCATTTGCCGTTTAAAAACTATAGATTGTTGTTAATATCGTGTGAATGCAATCCTTCCGCATTCGAGGCAACCTCTTCTATGTCGATATTTCCCGAGAAATGAAACGGAAAATATATGTTGAATAAGAATGTTTGTTCCCGTACCATTATAACTCTTTCGGGTATGGGATGCAAACGTAAAGTCTGGATAGGAGTGAACATAGTTGGATATCACAATACTTCTTGGAATTGCTGCAGGCCTGGCCGCTCTGATCGGAGGTTTCATGCTGGAGGGCGGACATTTCTCCGGGCTGCTGCAGTGGACGGCCGCCCTGATCGTTTTTGGCGGAACAGCCGCGGCCGTCGTTATAAGCTATCCCGTCTCCAAGCTGCGTACTATACCGGAAGCGCTACGCATTGCTTTTGGAAAGGAGCCGCTGGACAAGGGCCAGCTTCTGGAAGATATTGTTGCGATGTCGGCGATTGCGCGCCGTTCGGGTGTGCTTGCGCTTGAGCGTTCGTCGATGGATCACCCCAACGAATTCCTCCGGGAGGGCATTCAGCTCGTCGTTGACGGTACGGATCAGGAACAGGTGAAAGAGATTCTGGAAGTGGGGCTTGACGCTGTGGAGCAAAGATATGAAGGGTACGCCAAAATATTCGATTCTGCAGGCGGATATGCGCCAACCATGGGAATTATCGGTACGGTCATGGGGCTGATTCATGTGCTGGGCAGCCTGACCGAGCCTTCCGAGCTGGGCCCTTCCATCGCGTTGGCTTTTACAGCTACCTTATATGGAGTGGCCAGCGCCAACCTGATCTTCCTGCCTATCGCATCCAAGATTCGGGCGCGCGGCGAGGATGAACTTAGTACACTGGAGATGCTGATGCAGGGAATTATCGCGGTGCAAAACGGCGAGAACCCGCAGCTTGTGCGCAAAAAGCTGGAGTTCCACCACCGTCCGGACAGACGGGCGATTCCGCCCACCGACTCCAAGGAGGCCCTGAATGAGAGCACGCGCTAGCCGCCGGCGCCGCGGTCAGGAGCCCGGAAGCAGAGACCGTTGGCTGATCACTTACGCCGATCTGATTACTCTGCTGCTTATATTTTTTGTCATGATGTTTGCTATGAGCCGGCTGGATACGACAAAATACGATGATATCACGCAGGCCCTGCAGAATACGTTCCATACAGGGGATTCCATACTTGAAATGGGCTCAGGCCTGACCGGTAAGGCGGACGTAAACACAACACGCAATCCTCCATCTGATACGGAAAACAAGGGAAGCGAGGGGACGGATACGCTCAGCCAGCGCGAGCTGGCTTTCAGGAAGCAGGAGCAGGAACTGCAAAACCTGATGGGGGTCATTCAGAAGTATGTGGAGGACAACAATCTCCAGAACCAGATTTTCGTTGCGGATGAGCCGCGCGGGATTTCCATTACACTGAGTGACCGTTTCCTGTTTGATTCGGGACGGGCGGCGCTTAAACCCGGCTCCGCTCCCACGTTGGCCAAACTCGCCAGCCTGTTCCGCAATCTGGACACTCCTGTAAGCATTGAAGGCCACACGGATAATACGCCTGTGGGAAGCGGCTCCGTCTACCGCGATAACTGGGATCTGTCAGGCGCACGCGCGCTGTCGGTGCTGCGGTTTTTCATCGACCGAGAGCAGCTTGACCCGGCACATTTCCAATATGCCGGGTATGCCGATACACGTCCCGTAGGAGATAACTCCACCGCCCCCGGACGCCAGAAGAACCGCCGCGTGGAGATCACCGTGCTGCGGCAGCTGCAGCAGTGAGATAAATGTAAGCCTCTGTATCCTGTCGAATGTCTGATGGATGCAGAGGTTTTTGATTTTGGCTCGCCATTTATATTAAGGTAGTTAAGTGTACAAGTTATTTGTGAGGAGGGATCTGATTGAGACGTCGTGCATTTGAGCGACCAACGGAGCATTATGATGAAAGCGTATCCCATATTGATGAGCAGATTTGCTCGCTGTTAATGCAGCGCAAGGAAATTGCAAACAATCAACCTGGTTACCCGCCGTTCGAGGTTATTGCTAAATGGGCGGATTCCTACGAACTCTATGAAGACTTTCTTAAAATGCTATTCGGCGTATTGCTAAGTGAGGAACATTATAAACCGATTGTCGAGCCGGCCGGATTCATAAAGCTGATCCCTGTATTAAACTACAAGGAGCATGAGGAGTTCTTCTATACGATCAGCTCCGTACGACAGTACAGCAACGCCAGTGTCATAAACCTGGATATCGATTGGGACGAGACTAACGAGCTTCTTGGACACAGCAAGGAATTCAGCAACATTGAGCTGCACCTGCCGGAGCCATACAGCTGCCGTTTTCATAGTGGCGTAAGCAACGAAGGGCACGCTTCCTATAGCTATGTCGTATCTCCTCCACTGCCGGACGATCTTTCCGGTATCAGCTTTGTTTTTAGAAAGTTCAGTGATCCCTTCAAGCGTGAGACTGCGAGTTGTGAGATCGAGATCGTGATTAGAGACTGACTGATTAAGAAAGCATGGAAACCGCAGAGCAGCGGACCACAGCGCCCCTATTTAGTTCAAAAAGCGGCTCAGCAGCACATGAGTGGACCGTATAGCCTTTATTTGTAGAAAAACCACCTTGTACTGTAAGGATTTACTCCAATAAGGCCCCCTGAGTCCACATTCAATCGAATTAGCGCCTAATTGGTGGGAATAAAGTCTCCTCGGTCCAAAGACTTGGGGAGATTTCGCGTGAATAAGCGAATGGATTAATAGTAGGGACATGCACGCAGCAGCGGAGAGGACGAAGCGATTCCGAAAAAGCGGAGCGTTCGCCTTTGGCCCCGAATTTCTTCCTTGTAAATTATAATCCATAGAAATTTGGGGCCAACAGCGATTGTAGGAATGCTTCGTTCTCGGAGCGCCTTACAACAACAAAAAGGAGCGCCCAGGCCGGTCAAAGCCTGTTGGGACGCTCCTCCATCTTACAAATCCACCGGATTCTGCGCTCGTCCCGGCAGTCCTTCCACCGACTCCCGCGCTTTTCTGCGGCGGGCGCCGGTGCGCATGGCAATCACTTGATAGATCGAGGCTTGCCGTGTTGGCACCGACCAACCTTCATCAGCATCCGGTGCAAACACCAGCCCCAATTGATGATGGTCTCCTTCATACAGCCCTCGCTGCAGGAATTTGCTCTCCCCCCGCAGATTGCGGATCTCCAGTTTGCAGAACGCCGCATTTATCCGAAGAGCCTGATGCAGGTCCTCCCTGGACCGGATCAGCATACCATTCACCCGGTAGACAGATTCTCCTGCGATAATGTCAAGCTCGTCGGCAGGACTGCCCGGAAGCACAGCCAGGACACGCAGCCCTTCTTCCGGATGGACATACAGGGGACTGAGCTGGCTCTCCTCGAAGCTGTCAAACCAGACAAGCGCTTCATGTGCCAAAAAGGAGAAAAGCGCCGCAACCAGCATTAACGGGCTCCACCACCCAGCCAGCAGACTGAGCGCCAGCAGCACCAGGCTGTACAGGAGCAGCCGTTTGGCTGAGTTGGCAGCTTTATGGAGGGGCAGACGCCCGGTCGTTAACCCGCTAAAGCCGATGATCACGGGCAGTGCGGCGAGCATATACCCCGTCTGATCGCCGAACAGCGTTGGCCAGGGGAGCGTAAGCCCTCCCTCCTGCACGGGAACGAGCAGAAGCAGCGGCACAGGCCAATAATCCTCCATCCGGTAACCCCCAACCAATCTGCCGCGCTTGCCTTCAAAGTACATTGGAGTAGCCGACGTTCCGCGCTTCCAGAGAAGCAGCAGCGCTTCCGCTATATGCAGAACCGCAACCAGCAGCAGTAATGCGGGCATGTCCAGACCACGAATCACAGCTGCCACGTTCCCCAGCCACCCTTCAGGCTGCCAGCCGTCTGCCAAGCTAACGACAAACTGGACAACGCCGAGCATTCCTGCCGCATAAGCGAAGCACAGATAACGCACCCGCAGCAGCATGAGCAGGCCGGTGCATACCCATAAGCTGATTACAGCCCCTGTTGTGAGGTGAGCGCCAATGAACAATCCAATGGCCGAGACGAACAAACCTGCTGCCAGTCCGCTCCAGATCGTACGCCAGGTCTGTGGCCACCAGCCGTGCAGCCTCGTATGAAACAGCTTCCGCTCCAGCAGCATTTGCCGACGGTAGCCCAGGGCAACGACGATAATTGAAATATAATAAAACGGCTGCGTCAGCAGCTGCAAGCATGCATTTAATACGTTCCATCCCCATTGTGCAGCCCATTCCAAAAGCTATTCACTCCTCCCGCTGGTACCCTGTTCACAGACAGGTAATGGTTGTCTACCCTGATGTATGTACGGGACATATACGAAATCTACAAGAAAGGAGGCTGTTTCCAGCCTCCTGCTGCCTTATTTTGAATTCGACGCGCTTGCCGCAATTTCCTTCCGGATTTGTTGAATTCCACGCTTCAGCTGTGTATCGTTTTCCGGATTACGGATATTCTCAATCAGAGCGGCCTCAAGCTTGCTGGCCGTTTTTGCATCAATAGTTCCGCTAGCGGTCAGTCCCGCTTGTTTCTGGAATCCTTTGACGGCTTCTTCCGTCGGTTTATCGAAATAACCGTCCTCGCGGCCCGGATTGTAACCGAGGCCCTTCAGCATGATCTGCGCATTCTTCACATCCGTATTGTTCATGTTGTATTCAAGCAGCTTCTCTTTGCTGAGTGGTGCTACACTAAAGTATTCAGGCTGGGATACCGCAATATTCGGTGCGATGCCCTTCTCGTGAATCCAGGTGCCGTTAGGCGTCAGCCACTTGGCTATCGTAATTTTGAGCAGGCTTCCGTCGCCCATTTGCTTGTCATAGCTCGTCTGGACGGTGCCTTTGCCGAACGAGTTTTCACCGATCAGGGTAGCGCCCGCTGACTGCTGCAGAGCACCCGCCAAAATTTCAGAGGCGCTGGCGCTGCCTTTATTCATCAGAACAGTAACAGGATAAGGCTTGCTGGAGCCCTTGGAAAGTTCCTTCTCCCGCTTCTGGTTCTTGTCCTCCACCTGTACGATCGTTTTGCCCTTAGGCACAAACTGCTGCGCAATATCAATGACAACGGAAAGCACACCGCCCGGGTTGTTGCGCACGTCAATGACGAGACCCTTCATATTCTGCTTCTCCAGCTTCACCAGTTCTTCCTTGAACCGGTCTGCCGTATTCAGAGAGAACTGGGTAATTGTGATGACACCGACTCCATCCTTCTCCATATGGGCAGTGACGGTTTCCAGATCAATATCATCACGAACAATCTTGTATTCGAGCGGATCCGTCGATCCGCCCCGCTGGATCTTGATTTTTGCTTCGCTGCCCTTTGGCCCGCGGATTTTGGATACGGCATCATTCAGGTCAAGCCCTTCCAGTGATTCGCCGTTCACGGATAAAATAATGTCCTGTGCCCGCAGGCCCGCCTTCTCGGCCGGTGAGCCTTTGATCGGAGTGACGATGACGACCTTTCCATTCTCGGAAGAAACCTCGGCTCCGATTCCCGTAAAAGAGCCTTCGATCGATTCTTCGAATTGTGCAGCCGTTTCCTTGCCCATATAGGAAGAATACGGATCATCGAGCGCTTCCATCATGCCATTAATAGCACCGTCCACCAGCTTGGTCCTGTCGACATTTTTATAAAACTGCCCTTCGATCAATCCCATCGCGGTTTGAATTTTTTTCATATCATCCCGCTGTGAAGCATTCCCCGCAAGGCTGGCCAGCAAACCTTCACCCGGCTCGCTTCCTGCCCCCCCGGAATATCCTGTATAAGCAAAGGTCAACAGGCTGCCCCCAAGCAGTCCGATCACCATTAGCATTACCGCCGTGCTTTTTTTCAACACGAACCGTTCACCCGCCTTTGTATGTTTTTCCATGAAAACCATTCTTATATTATGTCTTATAGCCAGCGAAATAACCCCTAAAACTGTGCAGGCTATGGCGCAGCTAAAAAAAGGGCCGCTCTCCCATTATCCACTGATCGAACGGATATTTCAAATAAGCATACTTCTGGCGCAGGTTGAATATCCACCATTTTACAAACAAACCCTATTTATAACCGGTTAAGGGCTCACGGGTATAAATAGGGCTGCTTTTCATATTATAAATAATTCCACGGATTAACAGGCCTGTTGTTCTCGCGGACCTCAAAATGACAGTGCGGTCCGGTCGAGTTGCCCGTAGAGCCGACTTCCGCAATTTTCTCTCCACGTTTCACCGTCTGGCCTGTTCTAACGTTAATCCCGCCATTGCGAATATGGCCATACAGCGTCCATAAACCGTTGCCGTGGTCGATGACGACGGTATTGCCGTAGCCGCTCCACCACTCTGCCACGATAACCACACCGCCCTCAGCAGCATGAATGTCCGTTCCCTGAGGAGCTGCAAGGTCTATCCCTGTATGCATTTTACCGACCTGGCCGGTAATGGGGTGGGTACGGGGACCGAATCCGGATGACAGGCGGTAGCCACTGACCGGCATGGCCAAAACTCCGCTCCCTCCCATATAGGAGCTCGCTGCCGCCGTGCTGCCTGCCGAACGTTTGGCAGCCGCAGCCGCGGCTGCGGCCCGGGCTCTGGCTGCGCGGGCGGCTTGTTCAGCCTGCAGCTTATTCTTTTGCTGAAGCAGCGCAGAGCGTTTGCCCGCGATCTGAACGAGCATTTGATCAGATTCTTCCGAAATCTCATCAGCCTCAATGATCTGCTCATTATAATTCGCAATCAGACGCTGCTTTTCCGCTTCCTTGGCGTCAAGCTGTTTCTTCACGTCCTGCTTGATCACATACAGGCTCTTGGCATACGCATACTGAGCGTCCAGCTCTTTCTTCTTGCTGACGACAAGCGCTTTGTCCTTCTTATGCTCGTCCAGCAGAAACTGGTCCTGATCCACGATCGTTTTGATCGAATCGACCCGGGTAATAAAATCATTAAAGCTCGTGGATGACAAAAGCACATCCAGATAGGATACGGTGCCATCCGTATACATCAGACGCACACGGCTTTCCAGCGTTTTCTCACGCGCCGCAATCCGGTCGGTGGCCTCCTGGATTTCCCGCTTCGTCTTCCGCAGATTATCTTCCGTATTTTCTATATCCACAGCCACACGGGTAAGCTGCTCGCTCACATCGTTAAGCTGCTCCAAGACAAGCTTCAAATGTTGCAGCGCTTTATTCTTGTAATGCTGGGCTTTCTGCTTCTGGGCGGCAGCATCATCCTTCTGCTGTTTGGCCGATTGGGACTGGTTGTTCAGCTGGTTCAACTGCTTATTAATATCCGAAATACTGCCGGCTTGCACGTTGCCAGACTGGAAGACCAGCGCAGCCGTTAGGACTGCGGCCATAACAGAGACTGTTTTCTTCAACTTATACTCCCCATCCTTTGTTCAAAATGATGCCGGGACAAGCCCGCTAAAAATCGACAATGAGTACCTGCGACAGTATCTACAGCCCGCCACCGGCGGACATTATACCTTCAAAAATTTACGGATGGACAGCGTGCTGCCCAAAATGCCCACCAGGACACCGAGAATCAGCAGCAAACCGCCAAGCTGGAACCACAGCCCGCTGAGCGGCAGCAAACGGAACATGGCCAGTGATAAATCCTGGCTCATGCTTGCTTCCAGGCGGCTGTAGCCTATAAAAAGGATGGCTATCGTAACAAGCGATCCGATGGCGCCCAGAAGCGCCCCTTCTATAAAAAACGGCCAGCGGATAAAGAAGTTGGTCGCCCCTACAAGCTTCATAATGCCGATCTCGCGCCGCCGCGCCAAAATCGTGACACGAATAGTATTGGAAATCAGAAACACGGACATGAGACCGAGTCCGGCTACAAACACAAATCCGACATTGCGGATCAAACGGGTGATCTTGAACAGCGTTTCCACCGTACCTTCACCGTATCTGACCTTGAGGATCGGCTTCTCCGGATGCTTCTCATTCAGCGTCTCGATCTTCTTTGCAACGTTAGGAACGGTCGTGGGTTCGAATACCTCGATGACGATTTTGTCCGGAAGCGGGTTATTGTCCTTGTCAAAACCCTGCAGCAATTCTTCGCCGCCTTCTCCCATATCGTCTTTGAGCTCTTTCAGCCCCTGATC
Source organism: Paenibacillus jiangxiensis (assembly GCF_046098255.1). NCBI lineage: Bacteria > Bacillati > Bacillota > Bacilli > Caryophanales > Paenibacillaceae > Paenibacillus > Paenibacillus jiangxiensis. The sequence goes on along the minus strand of NZ_JBJURI010000019.1, from coordinate 91,793 downwards.
CTTTGGAACGAATTCGGTTTTGCTCACCTCGGGCATGGAGCCGATCTCCGTCATCAGCGTCCCTCTCAGGGAATCCTCCACATTCAGCTCCAAAAACACGTTAATACGAACCTGGCTGTCCGCCTCGTCGACAAGTGAATTGACGTTCAGCACAAGCAGAATGAACACGCCCAAAATGATAAGCGACACAATTATGGACGTAATGGATGCCACAGACATCCAGCCATTGCGGAATACGTTCTTGAATCCTTCCCGCATATGCCGCAAGAAGGTGTTATAAGTCATACCCGTATTCCCCTCTCACCTGGTCTCGCACGATATTGCCATGTTCAATTGCGATAACGCGCCTGCGCATGGAGTTCACGATATCTTTGTTGTGGGTCGCCATAATGATGGTCGTACCGCGAAAATTGATTTCATCCAGCAGCTGCATAATCTCCCACGAGGTCTCCGGATCCAGGTTGCCGGTAGGCTCGTCCGCTATGATGACGGAAGGATTGTTCACGATGGCGCGCGCGATGGCAACGCGCTGCTGCTCACCACCGGAGAGCTGCGATGGATCACGGCCCATCTTGTTCTTCAGACCGACCAACTCCAGCACTTCCGGAACCCGCTTGCGGATCAGGCGCTTCGGCGCTTCTATGACCTCCATCGCAAAAGCAACATTCTCATAGGCGGTCAGCTTCGGCAGCAGCCGGAAATCCTGAAATATAACACCGATGTTCCGGCGCACGTAAGGTATCTTGCGGGGTTTGAGCTTGCCGATGTTGAATCCGTTAACAGAAATTTGGCCCTTGGTAGGAACTTCTTCTCTATAAATAAGCTTCATAAACGTCGACTTGCCCGCACCCGACGGACCGACGAGATACACAAATTCATTGCGGTCAATTTTGACCGATACTCCTTGAAGCGCGTGGGTTCCGTTGGGATAGGTCTTCCACACGTCCTGCATTTCAATCACTTCATCACTTCCCGCTGTATTTTTGCACTGTTGACTGTACTTATGAAGAGACGCAACCGGCTATAAACAAAAAAACACCTAACCCAGATTATTTCGACAGCTTTCCTTTAAAACCTTTGCGAAAAGCTGAAATTTATCAAACTAAGTCTTATTGTAACAAATTTGTTACCTGTTGAGTAGACGGAATTTTGCCGTTTTTTGCATAATTCGTGACATGTGATTTTTCCAGAATTCGCACATATACATAGAATAAAAAAATTTCCGGCCAGGCCCGGAGATGTGCATGATGGGAGACCGGTGTATGAGAAAAGCACATTACATCATCATTGTTGTTTTGTCTGTTATACTGGCAGGTTCCCTGGTCTATGGGGGACTTCATTTATACGCCGACCGGAATATCGTGCCAGAAGGGGTGACGGTAGGGGGGCACAACGTCGGAGGCATGAAGCTGGATGAAGCGGCAGGTCGTGTCCGTTCGGATCTGCAGGCGCTGGAGGCCATACCGCTCGTGCTTGCCGATCAGGAGGCGGGTGCCCCGGATGTACGGATGACGCTTGGTGAAGCGGGTGTGACCTACAATGCGGATTACTTCCTGAAAGCCCTGGAAGGATTAAAGCAAGGGAATCTGCTGCAGCGGGCCCGGGCCCGCGCCTCCTTCCCCGACTCCTGGCATATTGAAGCCGTACGCAGCCCCGAAGTACTGAAAGAGAAGCTTAACGCCGAATGGGAGAAGTCGCGTTACGGTGAGGCGGTAAATGCCGTCCGGCGGATTGAAGCCGATGATACGGTGAAATACATCCCGGAAGTATCGGTCTATCGGATTCAATGGGCTGATCTGAATGCTGAACTGGACGAGTTGCTTCCAACCGATTTTTCCATACTGGAACAATCGGGCGCAAGCGGCATAGAGCTCACCATCCCCTTGGCCATCAAAGAACCTGAGACAACGGTAGAAGGCCTGAAAAAAGAAGGCATTGAGCGGCGGATTACCCGATTCACGACCAGCCTGCGCGGCAGCTCGGCAGGGCGGGTATACAATGTGGCATCGGCGGCGAGGGCCGTTGACGGCATGATCCTCGAGCCTGGCGGCATTTTCGATTACGGAAAAGTCATCGCCGCGGCGGAAAGCAAATACGGGTTCCGGGAAGCCCCCGTCATCGTCAATGGGCAGTTGCAGCCCGGCATCGGCGGCGGTATTTGCCAAGTGTCAAGCACGGTTTATAATGCAGCTTTGCGGACAGGCCTTGAAATTGTAGAGCGCCGCAATCACTCTCTGCCTGTCAGCTATCTGCCCAAAGGACTGGATGCCACCTACGCCACCGGCTCCATTAACTTCCGCTTCAGAAACAACACGGGCAAGCACCTGCTGCTGCGGGCCGGCGTCCGGGATGGTGTGCTGACCGTCAAGTTTTTCGGCACCTTCCCTCCCAATGTCTCCTACCGGCTCGAATCGCGGACCATTGAGGTACTGAGCCCACAGGTAAGCTATGTAAACAGCGGTCTTCCGGGCAGCGGGCAGCAGCTGATCCAGGCGGGCAAGCCCGGTTATATTGTCGATACATACCGGATAAAGCTGATTGAGGGTAAACCCGTCGAGAAGGTCAGGATTTCACGCGACACGTATAAGGCGCAAAAGCGGATCATCGCCGTCGGCAGCGGAAACGGGAAACCCGCACCCAATACCGAGAGACAGCACCCCTCCGGCGACCAACTGATTGAGGATGGCGTTCGTGGAGGAGCCTCGAAATGAGCGACAAGAAAGCCGGGCTTTCAAGACCCGGCTTTCGTTATACCTTTTCAAAATATCCTTTCAAACTGGGACAGCATAACCTTGCTTTAATGGTTGGTTTTACTCATCAGTACTGCCATCGTCAGCGTTGTCGCTGTCATCCTCATCATCGGCTGTACTGTCCCCATCATCCGCAGAAGTATTGCCATCCTCATCTTCGTCGGCCACTGTAATTTCAACCGCCGTGCTTTCATTGCCGTCAGCATCTTCAGCAATGACCGTCAATACTGCCCCCTCCGTCACTGCCGATACGGTGATATCAAACTGTCCTTCGTCATCCGCTGTTCCGCTGCCAAGCAGCGTGTCATTTTCAGAATACACACGGACTGTCGCATCAGGATCAGCCGTACCAGTAATGCTGAGATCTCCGCTTTCCACAGTATCTACATCCGGCGCCGTCACTGTTGTATCCGCAGTATCTTCGCTGTCATCGGCAGACGTATCATCCGTATCGGCAGAAGTATCCGTGTCCTCCGCAGGCTGGCTATCCGTGTCTGCATTAGTGTCTTCGCCCATCTCTGTGCTGTCCGTGTCCTCTATATTTGCCGGCGGAATCACGGAATTCTCATTTTCGCTGTAAGTATCATCGATAACGCTTCCTGTATTTTCATCAGGAGCTATGATATTGTCCGTGTCGTCCATCGTATATCCGGAAGCCGCATCCAGCAGCACTACCGCCTCAGCGCGTGTTAATGGCTTCTCGGGTTTAAAGGTGCCGTCCGGATATCCGTTCATATATCCCGAATCGATAACCGCCGCTACACTGCCTTTGCTCCAGGAAGCGATCTTATCATAGTCGGAGAAGCCACTCAGGGAGCTTGCCGAACGTGGTGTCAGGCCATTAACCTTGGCAATAATCGCCGCAGCCTCCTGGCGCGTCACCTTTTCATTTGGACGGATCGTGCCGTCAGAATAACCGCTGAGGTAACCGGCCTGTGCGGCGGACATCATGGCATTATATGCCCAGCCGCCCGCAGAGAGATCGGAAAAGGCTGAACCTCCTCCGTATGTCGAAACCGTTACCGACGAAGCAGGCAGGATAAAAGTGCGGTTAACAAGTGAAATGAACTCAGCACGGGTGATGCTTGCGTCAGGTTTTACCGTCCCGTCATTGTAACCACTGAGGTAGCCTATCGCCACCCAGCGCTTGACCTGATCACCGGCCCAGTGTGCGCTCAGGTTTTCAGTTGCCGCAGATGCGCTGCTGAATGCGCTCAGTACCAGTCCGGCTCCGAGCGTTCCTGTCAATACTTTGCGAAAATGCTTTCCCATTCCTTTTACATCCTCCTTTTGGATTTGGTTTGCGAGAATGCCTCAATCCTTTTTAAACCAATTTAGCAGATTTCCAATCTCCGAAAACCCTTTATTCTGAAAATGATTCGATCATACCATTCCCGTGAACCAGCTAAAATCCATATAGATACCGGGACTTAAGATGCTATTTTCAGCCTCGCTGAACCCTGATGAAGCCATGCAAATTTCTTTTCCCATTGAATTTACTAGGGTTTTTAATTTCATATTTGCGCAATTTCATGATCTGTCAAAAATCGAATTCCCTCAGGACACCGATCATGAAATCCGCTAAAATAGTCCATGTAAACGCTTATCCATTTGACAAAATAACCTTAATTATGAGGAGGATCTACTTTAATGGCGCTGATTGAATGCCGGTTTTACTCGGAAACGCTTGGGCTGAGCACATCCATGACGGTCATTCTGCCGCAGCAGACCCGCTCCCAGATCGGACTGCAAAATGCGGAAGGACACGGACCCCATCCCACCCTTTATTTGCTGCACGGTCTATCTGACGATGATTCCATCTGGCTGCGCCGCACCTCCATTGAAAGGTATGTCGCCCCGCTGGGAATTGCGGTCGTGATGCCCCAGGTCCACCGCAGCTTTTATACGGATATGGCTGAAGGTAGCGCATACTGGACATTTATTAGCGAAGAGCTGCCTCAGCTCGCCCGGTCTTTCTTTCCGCTCTCCGGCAAGCGGGAGCACAACTTTGTGGCCGGTCTGTCCATGGGCGGGTACGGCGCATTCAAGCTTGCGCTGCGGAACCCGGACAAGTTCGCTGCAGCAGCCAGCCTGTCAGGCGCTCTGGATTTGCAAAAAACGCGGACCTCACCGCAGCTGAGTGTCATTGAAGCCGCGGAATGGGACCGGATCTTCGGCAAAACTCCCATCCAGGGCACGGATAACGACCTGTTTGAGCTGCTGACTCGCCTTGACCGGGCAGAGGGTGAGAAGCCGCTGCTCTACCAGTGCTGCGGAACGGAGGATTTTTTGTATCAGGAGAATTTGAACTTCCGGGAGGCTTGCAGGAAGACGAGCCTTAAGCTTACTTATGAGGAAGGCCCAGGGGAGCATGAATGGGGCTATTGGGATGCCAAAATACAGGACGTGCTGGCATGGCTGCCTTTGAGACACCAATAGAGTGGTGCACCTGCAAAAGGCTGATACATCTGCGACTGATTTTATCGAACAGTGCGAAATATGGGAAACCCTTTCTGGCAAAGGGCTTCCTTTTTTTGCCCAAAAATGAACATTCTTTATCAAAACGAAATAAAAATTAAAAATAAACTATTGATTGGTAATCAATAGAAGCTTATATTCATACATAAAGAAATATAAAAGCGGAATTATATTTCGTTTGGAAAACGAATAGGAAAGGAATCTGACATGAGAACTATGGATGAACAGGATCAACCTCTGCTCGACACGATCGACCGCAAAATCATTTCCATCCTGCATCAAAACGCCCGCATCTCCTATACGGACCTTGGCAAGGAAATCGGCCTTTCCCGTGTCGCCGTGCAGACCCGCATTCAGGCGCTGATGGATAACGGTGTTATTGAGCGTTTTACAGCCGTCATTAATCCTGAGAAAATCGGCATTTCGGTGTCGGCTTTTTTTAACGTCGAGGTGGAGCCGAAGCATCTGCAGCAGGTGGCGGAAATTCTTGCCGAGGAGCCCGCAGTCACAAGCCTGTACCACATGACAGGCCCAAGCAAGCTGCATATGCACGGCTTGTTTGCCAATCATCAGGAGATGGAGCTTTTTCTGAAGGAAAAGCTGTACTCCCTGCCGGGCATTACCGGAGTGGATTGCCAGGTGCTGATTCAGCGCTACAAGAGCCGTATGGGCATGCGCTTATAAAAGGACAAGGAAGGAATCTGTAAAACCATGAGATCATCAGGAAAAACCTACTGGAATTTGTCTGCCGCCATGATCCGCACCGGCATTCTCGGTTACGGGGGCGGTCCCTCTGTCATTCCGCTGATCCGTTACGAAGCGGTCACCCGCTACAAATGGCTGGAGGACGACGAATTCGGAGAGACATTGGCGATTGCCAACGCCCTGCCCGGACCAATTGCCACCAAAATGGCAGCCTACCTCGGTTACCGGCAAAAAGGCGTGCTCGGCGCTATCATTGCAGTTCTCGCGCATATTTTGCCAAGCTCCATTGCCATGATTGCACTGCTGTCGGCTGTTCAGTTTCTGAGCACCTCGAAGGTCGTGGCAGGCATGATTGCGGCAGTCACCCCGGTCGTAGCGGTGATGCTCGGGACGATGGCTTACGAATTCGGGGAAAAGGCCGTCAAGGGGCTGGGTAAATATGTGGGAGTTGCCTTTTTTACCGTTTCCCTGCTGCTTCTTCAGGTCATTGAAATTCATCCGGCCATTGTAATCGTCCTGTTTCTCGCCTATGGCGCCGTGCATTTCCGGCTGGTTGCGAAGCTGAAGGCCCGCCGCAAGGAGAAGGAGGATGCCCAATGATGGAATGGCTGCAGCTGCTGCTCGGATTTTTTATTGCCAATGTTCTGGGATATGGCGGAGGCCCAGCTTCCATTCCATTGATGTATGAGGAAATCGTGCCCCGCTATCATTGGCTTGATGATCAGGCATTCTCCAACATGCTGGCGCTTGGCAACGCCCTGCCCGGGCCGATAGCCACCAAAATCGCCGCCTTTGTGGGCTATGATGTGTCCGGCTGGTTCGGCGGATTGATCGCACTGGCCGCCACCATAGTCCCTTCGGCTGCCGCGCTCATCATCCTGCTGCGCATCATGGCCAAGTATCGGCAGTCTCCCGTAGTCAAGGGCATGACGCTGCTCGTGCAGCCGGTTATCGCGGTGATGATGGCCGTGCTCACCTGGCAGATGGGGGCTACCTCATTTGCTTCCATTGGTATTTGGCAGACACTCGGCATTGCCGCTGTAGCCTTCTGGGCCATGAATCTGCGCAAGATTCATCCTGCGCTGGTGATTGTAGCAGCATTCGTGTACGGCGGTTTGGTGCTGTCGCACATGGTGTAGATTGAACCCCATATTCTAGATTGAAGCCATAGTCTAGATTGAAGCCATGACCTGGACTGAAGCTGGTGTCTGGATTTGAAACTGAACCGAAGATGCCTTGGGACCTCACAGCCTTTATTTGTGAACTTTTGTGCTCTCAGACGAGGTTCGCGGACCGTAGAGGCCTTATTAGCCGAAAATAGTTTCTACGCAGCACTAGCGTTGCAACAAATCTGACAAAGATACATTTTCTAACCGCAAAACTATTCTAACGGATGCCACAGCCGCTATTGGCTCCAAGAACGTTGATTTCAAATTATAGCGGTTGCCATGGAGCTTATTTCGCTTGACTGGAGCATTTTCGCCTAGATTAAGGAAAATAACATGGATCACGACCGTTAAAATTTGAAAAGGTCTTTTTTTCGTAAAATAGAAGCTGCTACACCCGTTAGATTTCCGGCTGGCGCACGATCGGCTCGAAACCTGAGCTTTTGCGGGAAATCTGAAAAGGATCAGGGCTACAAGTTGTCTTGCGCAAGAGTTAATGCAACGCTAGTGTCTGAGCAGCAGATTTTTGTATAAATAGCTGCGCCTCTGTCCGCATGCCAAAAGGTCAGTCTGTCCACGTTCCAAAGCTAAACCTGCCTCAATAGAAAAAGGAAGAAGCCCAAGGTGCCAAACTGAACTTTGACCCTACAGGCTTCTTCCTTGTTTGCTTCAACTATTATCCTCTAACTGTTATGCTTCTACATTACCCCGGCGAAGCTCCAGCCATTGGACTGTAGCCTGCAGCGTCTTCTCGCTGCGCGCAATCGCATCCGCAACCTGCGTTGTAGCGGTTCCGCCGTATACATTGCGGGCGTTCACCACTGCTTCCGGCTGCAGCACGGCATAAATACGGTCGTCAAACAGCTCGGAGAACTGCTTGAACTCTTCCAAAGTCAGGTCGAGCAGGTATTTACCGTTCTGAATGCAGTACAGTACCGTCTTGCCTATGACCTCATGTGCCTGGCGGAAAGGAAGTCCCTTGCCGACCAGAAAATCCGCGATATCCGTCGCATTGGAGAAGTCCTGGTTGACCGCCTGCCGCATGCGTCCTTTGTTGATCTTCATGGTGGCGATCATCGGTGCAAACAGCTGCAACGCACCTTCCAGCGTCGCTACCGTATCGAACATGCCTTCCTTGTCTTCCTGCATGTCCTTGTTGTAGGCCAGTGGCAAAGACTTCAGCACGGTCAGCAGCCCTATCAGATTGCCGTAGACACGGCCGGTCTTGCCGCGCACCAGCTCGGGCACGTCCGGATTTTTCTTCTGCGGCATGATGCTGCTGCCTGTGCAGAACGCGTCGTCCAGCTCGATAAAGCTGAATTCCGTGCTGCTCCACAGCACCAGCTCTTCGCTGAGCCGGGACAGATGGGTCATGATCAGTGATGCCGCAGCCAGGAACTCCACGATAAAGTCGCGGTCGCTTACCGCATCCAGGCTGTTCTCGTATACACCGTCAAAGCCGAGCTGCTCGGCCACAAAATGGCGGTCGATCGGAAAGGTCGTTCCGGCCAGCGCGCCTGCGCCCAAAGGCAGGATGTTGATCCGCTTGTAGCTGTCCTTCAGACGGTCGATGTCCCGCTCGAACATGGATACATAAGCCATCAGATGATGGGCGAACAGAATCGGCTGTGCCCGCTGCAAATGCGTGTAACCAGGCACAATCGTATCCAGATTGTCCTTCGCCTGGGCAATCAGCGCCTCTTGAACGGCATGCAGCATACCGACAAGATCTACCAGACGGTTGCGCAAGTACAGATGCATGTCTGTCGCCACCTGATCGTTGCGGCTGCGGCCCGTATGCAGCTTGCCGCCGACCGGACCGATTTCTTCGATCAGGTTCTTCTCGATGTTCATGTGGATGTCCTCATCCGATACGGAGAATTCAATCTCTCCCTTGCGGATGCGCTCCAGTACCTTTTGCAGGCCTGCTTTAATGGTCTCGGCATCCTCCTGCGGCACGATCCCGCATTTGCCCAGCATCGTGACATGGGCCAGACTGCCCTGAATATCCTCCTCAGCCAGCGCTTTGTCAAAGTTGATGGAAGCTGTATACTCTTCCACGAGCTTGTTGGTCTGTTTCGTAAAACGTCCGCCCCACAGCTTGCTCATTTCTGCTGTCCCCTCTCTCGCGGTACGGGCCGCCCCTGTCACCGGACAAGGACGGCCCGCACTTTTTGAATATTGTGTGCAATAAGTTCTGCCTTATTTATTCTGATTTACACCCGAATATACTTTCAAGCGGAGTGCGTTCAGGCGGATAAAGCCCGTTGCGTCCCCTTGATCATAAGCCTGGGTAGGATCGGCTTCCATAGTGGCGATGTCCGGATTGTAGAGGCTGACCGGACTCTTCACGCCAGCGCCGATCACATTGCCTTTATACAGCTTCACGCGTACCGTACCTGTTACATTCTTCTGGCTTTCCGTAACCAAGGCCTGCAACGCCAGGCGCTCCGGAGCAAACCAGAAGCCGTTATACACCAGCGTGCTGTATCTTGTGATCAGGCTGTCACGCAAATTCATAACTTCGCGGTCGACTGTGATGGACTCCATTTTGCGGTGCGCCGTGAACAGGATCGTGCCACCCGGCGTCTCGTATACACCGCGGCTCTTCATGCCGACGAAACGGTTCTCCACCATGTCGACACGGCCGATACCGTGCTTGCCGCCCAGCTCGTTCAGCTTTTCCATGACCTGCAGCGGGTTCAGCTGCTCTCCGTTCAGCGCCACGCAGTTGCCTTGCTCAAATTCCAGCTCCAGATATTCAGGTGTATCCGGAGCATCCTCAGGATCATTGCTCAGCAGGAACATATCCTTGTTCTCCGGCGTGCTCGGATCAAACCACGGGTCCTCCAGCATGCCGCTTTCGTAGCTGATATGCAGCAGGTTGCGGTCAGTGGAATACGGCTTCGCTGCAGAAGCAGTCACGGGAATGCCGTGCTTTTCCGCATAAGCGATCATTTCCGCCCGGCCCGGGAACTGGTTGCGGAACTCCTCCAGCCGCCAAGGCGCAATGACCTTGATGTCCGGCGTCAGCGCTGCCGCGTTCAGCTCGAAACGCACCTGGTCGTTGCCTTTGCCAGTAGCACCATGCGCAATGGCTGTCGCGCCTTCCGCCTGGGCAATTTCCACCATCCGCTTAGCGATCAGCGGACGCGCGATGCTTGTACCGAGAAGATATTGGCCTTCATATAATGCACCTGCCTGGAACATCGGATAAATGAAGTCTTTCGCAAACTCGTCGCGCAGGTCATCGATGTATACCTTGGATGCGCCGGTAGCCAGCGCTTTTTCCTCCAGCCCGTCAAGTTCCTCCTTCTGGCCGATATCCGCCGTGAATGCAATAATCTCCGCGTCATAGGTTTCCTTCAGCCATTTCAGGATGACCGACGTATCCAAACCTCCGGAATACGCCAGTACGATTTTTTCTTTTGCCATTGCGCCGCTTCCTCCCTGTGAATCCATATTCATCTCATTTATATTTCATTAAGTATATTGTTCATATGCTTTACTGTTAAGCCATTAAAGCAACGAGCAGCGCCTTTTGCGCGTGCAGCCGGTTTTCCGCCTCATCGAAAACAACGGAATTCGGGCCATCGATGACCCCTGCCGTCACTTCTTCCCCACGGTGCGCCGGCAGGCAGTGCATGAACAGATAGTCCGGCTTTGCCAGCTTGACCAGCTCTTCATTTACCTGATACTCTGCAAACGCCGCCTCACGCTGCTTCTGCTCCTCCTCGAAGCCCATGCTTGCCCATACGTCCGTATAGATGACATCGGCGTCCTTGACCGCCTCCTGCGGGCTGGCTGTAACCACGATCTCGCTGCCTGTCTCTTTGGCAATCTGCTTGCATTCCGCCACGATGTTTTTGTCCGGCTCATAACCGGCAGGACTGGCGACGGACACATGCATGCCCAATTTGGCTCCGCCGATCATCAGAGAGTGCGCCATGTTGTTGCCGTCCCCGATATAGGCCACCTTCAAGCCTTTGAGCTTGCCTTTCTTTTCATAGACTGTCTGGTAATCCGCCAGCACCTGGCACGGATGCGCCAGATCGCTCAGACCGTTGATGACAGGCACCGTAGCGTAACGCGCCAGATCGGTGACATTGTTATGACCGAACGTACGGATCATGATGCCGTCCAGATAGCGGGACATCACCTGCGCCATATCGCTGATCGGCTCGCCCCGGCCGAGCTGGATGTCATTTTTGCTCAGGAAGAGCGCATGACCTCCCAGCTGATACATCCCCACTTCGAAGGACACGCGGGTGCGTGTCGAGGATTTTTCAAAAATCATTCCCAGCGTCTTGCCCTGCAACGGTTGATACACTTCTCCGTTCTTCTGCTTGCGCTTGAGCTCCACCGCCAGATCGATCAGGTATTGAATTTCCTCGGTTGTAAAATCGTTCAGCTCTATAAAATCCCGCCCTTTCAGGTCGAGCTTCAGCTTATCTTCGGTTTGGCTCATGAGAGGGTCTCCTTTCAATATGGGTAAAATGAGGTGCAGCGCCTGTCCGCAGCTTCACGCCTGCTCCGGTTTATTTTTTCACAGCCGTATGCTCTTCAATGACTTCCGCGAGTATATCTACTGCCTGGTCGATCTCTTCTTTCGTTACATAGAGGTTAGGCAGAAAGCGGACGACATTCGGCCCCGCTGTCACAAACAGCAATCCCTTCCGCTGTCCGGCCAGCACCAGTTCGCCTACCGGCTCCGTGCATTCAATGCCGATAAGCAGCCCCTTGCCCCGCACTTCTTTGACAAATGGACTATCGCCCAGACGGCTGTTCAAACGCTCCATAAGGTATTCGCCCATTTCCGCCGCCCGGTCTGCCAGCTTCTCGCCAACGATGATTTCCACCGTCGCATTGACTGCTGCCATGGCAAGTGGTGTGCCGCCGAACGTCGATCCGTGGCTGCCCGCCGTGAAGGCTTCCCGCAGATGGCCTTTGCCCAGCATCGCTCCGACGGAGAAACCGCTGCCTACCCCTTTGGCAATGGTGAAAATGTCAGGCTCAATACCATAATGCTCATAGGCAAACAATTTGCCGGTACGTCCCATGCCGGTCTGAATTTCGTCAACGATCAGCAGCAGCCCGTTCTCGCGGCACAGCTCCACGATGTAATCCACAAAATCCGATTCCACCGGATACACGCCGCCTTCGGCCTGGATCATTTCCAGCATCACGGCTGCTGTTACATCGCTGACCGCGGCTTTTAGAGCTTCTTTGTCATGCAGCGGTACGCTTTTGAAGCCAGCCGGCAAAGGCAGGAAGCCTTCCTTCACCTTATCCTGTCCGGTAGCCGTCAATGTCGCGAGTGTCCGTCCGTGAAAAGACTGCGTAAACGTGATAACCTCATATCTTCCGTTCTGCTTCACCTTCTGATGGTAGCGGCGCGCCAGCTTGATGGCCGCTTCATTCGCTTCCGCCCCGCTGTTGCAGAAAAACACTGCATCCGCGCAGCTATTTGCCGTCAGCAATTGTGCGGCTTGCTCCTGGCCCGGAATGTGAAACAGATTCGATACATGCCACAGTGTATCAATTTGCTGCTTCAGACGCTCGGCCACCGCTTGTGGCGCATGGCCCAGATTGGTCACCGCCAGGCCGCACATGAAATCAAGGTAGCGTTTTCCTTGGTCGTCCCACAGCCAGCTGCCTTCTCCTTTGACAAGGCTCAGCGGATACCTTGCATACGTGGGAAACAAAGCGCTCTCCTGTCCTTTGCCTGCCGCCATTTCCTTCACTGCGGCTCCGCCTGCGGTCACATTGTGCCCGTTACTCATATTCTTCACGCTCCTGTTCATGCCGGCGCTGGGCCGGATCCATTTTTCATTCAAAAATCGGACTACATTCTGGCTATTCTAGTTCCTATATTTTCTCCGTTCAGCACACGGCTGAGCACCTGCGGCTCCGTTCCGTCCACAATGACCACCTCGCGGACTTCGCCTTGAATGCACGCAATGGCTGCCCGCACCTTCGGAATCATGCCGCCGTAAATTTCCCCCGTACTGATCATATCCTCAATCTCCTGCACCGTAACCGATGGCAGCACCTTCTTGACGCCATTCACATTACGCATAATGCCGGGCACATCTGTCACCACGATCATCCTGCTTACCCCGATATGGGATGCCACCGCCCCCGCCGCTGTATCGGCGTTGATGTTATAGCGCTGGCCCCCAGCATCAATCCCGACCGGCGCGATGACCGGCATGTAACCCATCTCCACTACGCCGCCGATCAGCTCCGCGTTGACCGCTGTCACATTCCCGACCCAGCCAACCTCTGCGCTATTGGCGACTGGTCGTGCCTGAATCAGAAGGCCGTCCGCGCCGGAGAGCCCGACAGCCTTGCCTCCGCACATCATGATGCGGCGTACAATCTGCTTGTTGATGCTGCCCGCAAGCACCATTTCCACGACGTCCAGCACCTCTTCCGTCGTACGGCGCAGTCCGTTCACGAACTCTGTTTCAATGCCGAGCTTCGTCAGTGTATCGGAAATGGCCGGACCGCCGCCATGTACAATGACCGGCTGCCTGCCGTCCCGCTGCAGGTGCACCAGATCGTCGAAGAAGGAATCCGGCAGTGCCGCCAGCGTGCTGCCTCCGCATTTCATAACAAAGCTGGAGCGCAGCTGTTCCGGCGCTGCCTGAGCTATTTTGTCCGTTGAGGTATTCATGGCAAGCCTCCTCTACCCACTCGTATATATAAATGCCCCTTACGTCACCGCTTACGTCCGATAAGCCGCGTTGATTCGCACATAGTCATAGGTCAAATCGCATCCCCACGCGGTAGCGACACCATCGCCGTTGTGCAGATCTACAACGATTCGCACTGTGTCCCCACGCAAATAACCCAAGGCTTCTTCTTCATCAAACGCCACCGGGCGCGAGCCTCTCAGCACAACAATATCGCCGAGCCGAATATCGACAGTCTCCGGGTTGACCGGCTCTCCTGCACGACCCACGGCGGCGATAATCCGTCCCCAGTTGGCATCCGCCCCAAACACGGCTGACTTGACGAGACTGGAGCCGATGACGGTCTTCGCGATGGCTCTGGCCGACAGGTCACTGACTGCGCCGCTCACGGATACCTCGACCAGCTTCGTTGCTCCTTCGCCATCCCGGGCAATACTCTGCGCCAGCACACGGCAGACATAGGTGAATGCTTCAGCAAATGCTTCCCATTCCGGATGCTCCGCGTTCAGCTCCTTGTTGCCTGCCAGCCCGCTTGCCATGGCGACCAGCATATCGTTCGTGCTCGTATCACCGTCTACGGTAATCATATTGAACGTCACGTCCGTCGCCTGCTTCAGCAGCTGCTGCAAGGACGCCTGCTCCACGGCCGCATCACAGGTCATAAAGGCAAGCATGGTCGCCATATTGGGATGGATCATGCCCGAGCCTTTGGCGGCACCGGCGATATGAACGGTAACCCCGTCGATAACGAGCGAAACGCACGCTTCCTTTTTTACCAGGTCTGTTGTCAAAATAGCCTGTGAGAAGGCTTCCGCCCCATCACGGCCGCCGTTGATTTGCTCCGGCAGCGCTTGGATACCCGCGTGCACCGCGTCCATCTTCAGCAACTCGCCAATGACGCCGGTGGACGCCACGGCCACGTCGCTTTCCGCCACGCCTAGCTCCCGCGCCGCCGCGGCACGCATCGCATAGGCGTCTTCCTCGCCTTGCTGCCCTGTGCAGGCATTGGCATTGCCGCTGTTGACGACGACCGCCTGCAGCCTTCCGTCGGCCAAACTTTCACGTGTCACCTTCAACGGTGCCGCCTGAATCAGGTTGGTGGTGTACACAGCCGCTGCCGTTGCTGGCACCTCGCAGCGGATCGCCCCCAGATCGTTGCGGTCTGTCTTTTTCAACCCGCAGTGCAGCCCGCCTGCGCTGAAGCCGCGCGGCGTAACAATTGAGCCCTCGCTCACGATATCAAACGTTTGTTTCCCCATATCTGTGTCCCCCCGTATCCGTGTTACGGATAGACCGGCGTCAAGCCGAGCCCGAGGTTTTCCTCCCATCCCATCATGAGATTCATATTTTGAATAGCCTGGCCTGCCGCGCCTTTGACGACATTGTCGATGACCGAAATGATCGTCACCCTGTTCGTCCTCTCGTCCGCAGCAAAACCGATATCGCAATAGTTGGAGCCGGTTACTTCCTTCGTCGCTGGCCATATACCGGCATTTCGGACACGCACAAACGGCCGTCCTTTGTAGTACTCCCTATATAGATCAACCAGGTCCTGATCGGTGTAACTTCCGTTCATCGTCGCATACATGGTGCTCATAATGCCGCGCGTCATCGGCACCAGCTGGGTGGTGAAGGTGACCGTCACCGGCTCTCCCGTCACATCGCCAAGCACCTGCTCAATTTCCGGTATATGCTGATGTTTGTTCACTTTATACGCTTTGAAATTTTCATTGATTTCCGCGAAATGCGTCATCAGGCTGGTACCGCGGCCTGCGCCGGAGACGCCGGATTTCGCATCGATAATGATGCTGCGGTGGTCAATCCAGCCTGCCTTGAGCGCCGGAATCAGCCCCAGAAGAGTAGCCGTCGGATAACATCCCGGGTTGGAAATGAAAGGCACGTCTGCGGCACGGTCGCCGTACACCTCAGCCAGCCCGTATACAGCCTGTTCCAGATAAGAGGCGGGAGCAGCCGGCTTCTTGTACCATTGTTCGTACGAAGCGCCGTCCTTCAGCCTGAAATCCCCTGACAGGTCCACGACCTTCAGACCCGCGTCGAGCAGCTGCGGAACCAGCTGTGTGCTTACGCCCGACGGCGTTGCGGTAAATACAAGATCAGCCCTGGCGGCAATCTCCTCCACCACGACTCCGTCCAGATCATGAACTATAATATCCGTCAAATGCGGGAAGCCTTCGCTAATGGGCGTTCCGCTGCTGGAGGATGAAATCACCGAAACAATTTCCGCTTGCGGATGATGCTGTAAAAAACGAATCAGTTCCACCCCGCCGTAGCCGGTGGAACCGACGATTGCCACTTTCAATTTGCTGTTCAAGACTGCTCCCCCATTCCGCTCTGCTTTGAGATGTGTATTATTATACATCCGTATTCATATAAATACAACCATTCCATGTTAAGTTTATACGCTGCCGATGCTATAATAAAACTGCGTTTGGCAAAAGGTATTTTTGCGATTATAGGATTGTTCAGCTCTGCGGAAAATTTGTAATTAACTATTACTACTCTAAAGAGAATGACTTGAAAAAAATAAGAAAACGAGGGTCCGTATGAATAACTCTACGCGCATGCAGGAGCTCATCACGCTGAAAACCATCGCCGAAACCTTGAATCATTCCAGCACCCTGCAGCCGATGCTGCAAAACGTGCTCGGGCAGCTATTGGATTTAACCGGGCTGACGACAGGGTGGATTTTCCTGATGGACGCCTCGCATGAATATGAATTTGTTGCCGACCGGAATCTGCCGCCTGCCCTGACCTACAGAGACAAGCAGCCCATGAAATGCGGCACCTGCTGGTGCGTGGACAAATACTGGGGCGGACGGCTGCATAATGCCGTTAACATCCTGAACTGCAAGCGGCTTGAAGACGCCGAGGAGCAGCGGACAGCCGACACCGGGGGAATCACCCATCACGCCACCGTTCCGCTGCGTTCCGCAGAACGCAGCTACGGGCTGATGAACGTAGCCGCCCCCGGCAAAAACCATTTTACGGACAGCGAGCTGGCTCTCCTGCAGTCCGTGGCGCTGCAGATCGGCGGCGCACTGGAGCGCATCCGGCTGTTTGAGGCGGAGCAGCGCCGGGCGCTGCTGTTCAGCAAGGCGGGCGAATTCGGAGGCGAGCTGGCAAAAATGGCGGCAGGCGCAGGTACAAGGCTGTGCCTGGTGGCTGACCGCGTAACCCGGCTGATCGGCGAGACATTCCCCGACTGGCCGGTTGCCGCGCTGTTCGAGCCGGAAGAGGGCGGCTATGCCCTGCACAGCTTATATGCGGGCAGCGGCCTGTCCCGCGAAAGCATCCCGGCCGACGAGCGGCTGTTTCCCCTGCTGATGAAGGGCGCAGCATCCAGTCGGCCCGTGCGCGCCTCGGCCGCCGAGCTGGCCGGGCTGCGCCGGGTGGCAGGCGACAATGGAACGCAGCTGAAGGCCGCCTTTGCAGCAGCCGTTCCGTCCTGGTGCCAACAGCAGGCTGTGCTGATTGTCGGATGCAGCAGCAAAGAAGATGAAGCCGCGCAGGTCGACGCCGTTGTGATCGAGGCCGTTGCGGAGCATATTACCGTCACGCTGGAGCGGGTGAAGCTGGAGGAGCAGCAGCGGCTGCTGACCCGCCTGGAGGAGCGCAACCGTCTGGCAAGGGATTTGCATGACTCCGTCAGCCAGCTGTTATTCTCCCTGTCGCTGACAGCCAAGGGTGTGGAGGGCATGCTTACCGGGGAGAACGATGGACCGGCGGCCGCTGCTGTCCGCGACATGCGCCAGCTGTCGCAGACCGCCCTGCAGGAGATGCGCAGCCTCATCAAGCAGCTGCGGCCCGCAGGCCTTGAAGCCGGCTTGCTGGCTGCGCTGCAGGAATATGGAGCCATGCTGAGACTGGAGGTTCATGCGGAGATGGAGGGCGTCAGCCAGCTTCCCTCACAAGTCGAGGAAACGCTCTGGCGCATCGGACAGGAAGCTTTGAACAATGTCGTCAAGCATGCGGGGACCGGTGCGGCCGACATAAAGCTCCGTCTGCTGACGGACCGTGCGGTACTGCGTATTGAAGATCGGGGACGCGGCGGAGCATTGGAGCGGCCGCTCACCGGGGGCGCACATTACGGTCTGGCCAACATGAGGCACCGGGCAGAGCTGCTGGGGGGGAGCTGTACGATTGCGAGCAGCCCCGGAAACGGAACTGTTGTGGAAGCTGTCATTCCCCTGAATGGGTTTTCGCGATAAAAATTAAGATAACGGAAGGAGCCCAGATTATGATCAAACTGCTGCTGGCCGACGACCATGCCATGGTGCGCAAAGGGCTGCAGGTCTTCTTGTCTACCCAGCCGGATATTGAAGTGGTCGGGGAGGCTTCCAACGGAACGGAGACGCTGGAGCAGGCTGCCCTTCTGCACCCCGATGTGATCCTGATGGACCTGAACATGCCGGTGATGGACGGCATCGCGGCGACCCGTGAGCTGAGGGCGGCGCATCCGGAGATCAAAGTGATCGTCATGACCTCTTTCAATGACAGAGCCCATGTGCTGCCTGCCGTCCAGGCCGGCGTTAAAGGATACTTGCTGAAAGATATCGAGCCCTCCGACCTGGCGGATGCCATCCGCAGGGTACATCAAGGGAAGGTTGAGTTGCACCCCGACGCGGCGGGAGAGCTGATGAGGCTGATGTCTTCCCCGGATGCCCAGGGACTGATAGGAGTTTCAGGTGTACCGGAAACAACTCCTTCATATCATGCGGGGGAAGAGGGGAACGTTGAAGTACTGCGCGAAGGCCGTAGTCACATAACAGGCGAACCCACTTATTCCCACCTGGAGCGGCTGACTCCACGAGAGCGTGAGGTGCTCGACCTGATCGCCTGCGGATTAAACAACCGCGAGATTGCGGAGAAGCTGATCATTACGGAAAAAACAGTCAAAACCCATGTCAGCCACCTGCTCGACAAGCTGGAGCTTGCCGACAGGACGCAGGCGGCCATTTTTGCATTAAAAAACGGAACCGGCAGTTAGAACGCACGCCCATTTCGTCTCATACCAAAGTTGCAGACGCTCAGCCTAACGGCTGAGTGTTTTTGCCATGCAAAGATACATCCCGCTGCCGACGCTCCCGACGCGCCAATAAGGTAAGATGCCAATAGAAACAACACACGAAATTGGTATTCAGACCAAATCCAAGGAGGAATTCCCTATGAATATTGTCATTCTTACAGGAAGCAACCGTAAAAACGCAGCCAGCAGCGGGCTGGCGGAATACGCTGCAGCCATTATGCGCGAGTCGGGACATACAGTGCATCTTATCCATCTGTATAATACGCCACTCCCGCTTTATTCTCCCGAAGCGGAGAACTTGCAGCATCCCGGTGTAGAACAGCTGCTGCAGGCATTTGGGCAGGCTGACGCCATCATGCTGACCACGCCGGAGTATCACGGCAGCATCAGCGGTGTGCTCAAAAATGCGCTCGACTACCTCGGACAGGCGCAGTTCAAAGGCAAGGCCGTCCTAACCGCCAGTACGGCCGGAGGCGCGGTCGGCATCAGCTCGCTGCTGCAGCTGCAGGCCATCGTCCGCAATCTGCACGGCGTAAACTCCCCAGAATGGATATCTATCGGCGGCAGCCTGCGCAGCCGGTTTGAAGGTGTGACCGGCTTCCGGACCGGCATGCATGATCCAGCCTCGGAATCGGATGAACGCATTTTTAGCACCGTCGGGTCTTTCCTGCGGCTGGCCGAGGGTCTGCGCAGCGGACAAGGCACTGCCGCAGACACATCCTTGTCCGGCTGAACCAGATAAAACGCTCTTTATAAAGGGAGGTGCCCACATGCTCTACCAGATACGCTCCATCCACCCTCTGGCCTGGACCATTATGATCGGCACGGTATGCAGCCGGATGGCGATGTCCATGAGCCTGCCGTTCCTGGCCATTTACCTGACGCAGTCGCTAGGGGCCTCCCCTTCACAAACCGGCTTTGTTACCGCCGTCAGCTCTCTCGCGGGCCTGGCCGCCAGCTTTTGGGGCGGCTACGCCGCCGACCGGCTCGGCCGTAAAACAGTGCTGCTGCTCTCCGCCTGCGGCTGGGCCGCCGTATTCGCCGGCTTCGCCGCAGCGGATCAGCTGTGGATGTTCTTCGCCGTCAACGCGCTGAACGGGGTATGCCGTTCGGTATTCGAGCCGGCGTCACGCGCTCTGCTGTCCGATGTTACCCCGCCGGAGCAGCGGCATCTGGTGTTCAACATGCGTTATGCGGCCATTAACGCCGGGTTCATGCTGGGACCTCTGATCGGTATCCGGTTTGGAGCTGCAGGTTCAGCCTCATTGTTTCTCATTCCATGTCTGGTCTACCTTTTATACGGAGCGGTACTGGCTGTTCAGTTCAGAAGGCACTCGCCGTCAGAATCGGCACCAGGCGCAAGCGGAGAAGAACATGCCTTTCCGGGAATGCTTGCTGCCCTGCGTATAACCAGCGCCGACAAACTGTTTATGCTTCTGCTTTTCGGCTCGCTGCTGACCAATATCGGCTTCGGTCAATTCAGCACAACGCTGCCCCAGCATTTAACCATGAGCCCGTATGTAGAGAATGGCCCTGCGCTTTATGGTTACATGTTAACCCTGAACGCCGTCACCGTTCTTGTCGTGCAGTATCCTGTCATGCGCTGTGCCCGCTATTTGCCCCCCATGCTGCTCTTGATGGCAGGCAGTGTGTTCGTGTCCGGCAGCATGCTGATGTTCGGCCTGTTCACCTCATTTGGGTGGCTGCTGCTTGGCGTATTGATTTATTCCATCGGAGAAGTGCTTGTCTTCACGTTGTCGGATACACTGGTTGACAAGCTGGCCCCAAAGGATCTGCGGGCCACCTACTTCGGCGTTATGGGCTTGTCGAACACTGGCTATATGCTGGGGCCACTGCTGGGTGGTCTCCTGCTGGACGCCTTTGGCACCGACCGCGCACCACTCGTCTTCAGCTTGATCGCCTGCACCTCCACGTGTGGTCTGCCCTTTCTGTTCGTCGCCTACCGAAAATGGCAGCGCCCTTTAACAGGCCCCAAGCAGGAAATCCATTCTGCCCGTTAGCTTTCTCTTTTAAAACCTTTGCCCAGCACTTCGTACGTATTGCCAATAATCACAAACGCATCCGGGTCTACGGATCTGACGAGTGTTTTGAGCCGGGTGACTTCGTTCTGCCCCACCACAACCATCAGCACCGGACGGTCCTCCTGCGTGAAGCCGCCACGGCCCGCCAGCTCAGTCAGGCCCCGGTCCAGATCCACCAGAATGGCTTTAGCCATATTCTCTTTATGATTAGAAATAATGTATGCCACCTTGGAATAACCAAGCCCCATTTCCACCGCATCAATGACTTTACCTGTGACGTAGAGGCCGATGAGGGCATACAACGCGTTTTCCGGTGAAAGAGCAAAGCCCGCCAGTACAATAACCGTCCCATCGAGCAGCACAACCGACAACGAAAAGCTGAAGCCCGTATATTTCTGAATGATCTGCGCCAAAATGCTCAACCCTCCGGTTGATCCCCGCCCCCTGAATACAATCCCCAGTCCCAGACCGACACCAATCCCGCCATATAATGAAGCGAGCAGCGGGTTCGTCGTTGGTACAGGCCAATTGCTTGTAAAATAGACAAACAGCGGCAGCAGCACACTTCCCAGCAGCGAACGAACGCCATACTGCCTGCCAAGCAGCAGCACTCCGGCAAAAAACAGCGGAATATTGAGCGCCCACTGTGTAAAAGCTGGTTCCAGCCCAAACCAGGCCTCCGCCAGAATCGACAGGCCGGACACTCCGCCGGAAGCAATCCGGCTCGGCAGCAGAAACATATTAAAAGCCAGTGCTGTGATAAAGGAGCCCAAAACAATCAAAATGACATCCAACACATTTCGCATTGGCCCTGATGCAGGAATCCTTTCTGCGATTCGTTTTCTCCGTTCAGATGGTGAATAAGATGAAGACATCGTTCAATTTCTCCTTTTAACACGTTTATCGTTATATTCGTTGTTACCCCATGGCCGCCAAAGAATACATGTACAGCAGCAGACAGGGGTGTACCTGATTTTAAGCAAAAAAATTCCTACACAAAGTGTACTCAAAAAACATACACCTCGTGTAGGAAGGGTTGGATTATTCGGTTTCCACCTTGATTTGGCTGCGCAGGTAACCGTCGATAAATGCATCGAGGTCTCCGTCCATCACTGCGCCTACGTTTCCTGTTTCAACATTGGTGCGGTGATCCTTTACCATGCTATAGGGATGAAACACGTAGGAGCGAATCTGGCTGCCCCATGCAATATCCGACTGTTCTCCTCGGATTTCCGCCAGTTGCTGCTCTTGCTCTTCAATTTTGCGCTCATACAGCTTCGACCGCAGCATTGTCATGGCACGTTCACGGTTCTTGATCTGGGATCTTTCGTTCTGGCAGGTCACCACGATACCTGTCGGCAGGTGGGTGATCCGTACGGCCGAGTCGGTCGTATTGATGTGCTGGCCGCCAGCGCCGCTGGCACGGTACGTATCGATCTTCAGATCCTCCGTGCGGATTTCGATCTCCACGTCATCCGCAATCTCGGGCACGACGTCGCAGGATACGAACGATGTATGACGTCGTCCTGACGAGTCGAACGGGGAGATGCGCACCAGACGATGAACGCCCTTCTCCGCTTTCAAATAACCGTAGGCGTTAAAGCCTTTGATCAACAGCGTGACACTCTTGATACCCGCTTCATCTCCAGGCAGGTAGTCCAGCGTCTCCACCTTGAAGCCGCGCTTCTCGGCCCAGCGGGTATACATGCGGAGCAGCATTTGCCCCCAGTCCTGCGACTCGGTGCCGCCGGCGCCCGGATGCAGCTCCAGAATGGCGTTCGACTTGTCGTATGGCTGGTTCAGCAGCAGCTGCAGCTCGAATTCCTCCAGCCTGGCGACCAATGCGGACACGCTGCCCGTGACCTCTGCCGCCAGTTCCGCATCGCCTTCTTCATCAGCCAGCTCCACCATCATGGATGCATCCTCGTATTCCTTACGGAGCTCCTCATACTGGTCGACAGAGGATTTGACCGCATTCATTTCGGCAATAATGCCCTGTGCCTTCTCATTGTCATCCCAAAAATCAGGGGCCGCCATCTTCTCCTCAAAGTTGGCGATCATCTCCTGCTTCAGATCTAAGTCAAAGAGACCCCCTAAGATTTGTTAGTTTCTTGCTTATTTCGCGCAAATCATGCTTTACACTTGGATCGATCATTCCGCAAAACTCCTTCTCATGAAATGAGCCCCCGGGTAGCAGCCGGGAGTGAACGCCGCATATCCATGCGTCTTCATTCCCGCTGCTCTCCAAGGAGCCGTATGTCCGCCTGGCAGCAGCTAGCAGCTTATGATGCACAAGCTGCAAGCCAAGCTGATTATTCTATATATACTTATGCTATCCCAAAGTCCCGGTCGCCTTAAGATTTGTTGGCTCTCCGGGCTGCTCTGTTCTGCTTCGGTGTTGCAGGCTCTCCGCTGGTGGACATCTTCTTCTCATCCACAACCGCCTGACGCTCCTGGTTCGATTCGATTTTCGCTTTCATCACGTAAGTCGAAACCTCTTCCTGGATGCTGGCGATCATTTCATGGAACATCTCAAAGCCTTCGAACTGGTATTCACGCAGCGGATCGGTACCGCCATAAGCGCGAAGGTGGATACCCTGACGAAGCTGATCCATGGCATCGATATGGTCCATCCACTTGCTGTCTACCGCACGCAGCACGATAACCTTCTCGAATTCGCGGACCATTTCCTCGCCGATCTCTGCTTCACGGGCGTTGTACTTGGCTGCAACTTTCTCGAACAGCAGCTCGACAATCTCTTCCTTCTCTTTGCCCCAGAGATCGTCACGGCTCACTGCGCCTTCTTCCAACAGCTTGCCGTTAACATAATCGGCTACTTCTTCAAGCTCCCAGTTTTCAGGAATCTCGTCTCCACAGTGCGCTTCAACTATACGCTCGATGGTAGGCTTGATCATGTCGAATACAATCTCTTTGATATTCTCCGACTCCAGCACTTCACGGCGCTGCTTGTAAATAATCTCCCGCTGCTGGTTCATGACATCGTCATACTGCAGCACGACTTTGCGGAGGTCAAAGTTGTTGCCTTCCACCCGCTTCTGGGCGGATTCGATCGCACGTGTAATCATACGGCTTTCGATTGGTTGGTCTTCCTCAAAGCCGAGGCGCTCCATCATATTCAGCACGTTGTCGGCACCGAAGCGCTTCATCAGCTCGTCGCCGAGAGACAGGTAAAACTGCGTTGACCCCGGGTCGCCTTGACGGCCCGCACGACCGCGCAGCTGATTGTCAATCCGGCGGGATTCGTGGCGCTCCGTACCGATGATATGAAGTCCGCCGAGCTCCGCTACGCCTTCACCCAGCATGATATCCGTACCGCGGCCGGCCATGTTCGTCGCAATCGTTACCGAGCCGGCTTCGCCCGCACGAGAAATAATTTCAGCTTCCTCCGCATGGTATTTCGCGTTCAGCACCTTGTGCTTCACGCCTTTGCGCTTCAACATTTCGGACAGCAGCTCTGAGTTCTCGATGGAAACCGTACCGACAAGCACAGGCTGCTGCTTCTGGTGGCGCTCCAAAATTTCATCAACAACCGCCTTGAATTTGCCTTTCACGCTCTTGTAAACAACGTCCGGCATATCCACACGCTGGTTCGGACGGTTGGTCGGAATCTGCAGCACCTCAAGCCCGTAAATTTTCTTAAACTCTTCTTCCTCGGTTTTGGCCGTACCGGTCATGCCCGCCAGCTTGCGGTACATACGGAAATAATTCTGGAAGGTAATGGTCGCCAGTGTCATGCTCTCGTTCTGTACGCCGATGGCTTCCTTCGCTTCAATCGCCTGGTGCAGACCGTCGCTGTAGCGGCGGCCGGCCATCAGGCGGCCCGTGAATTCATCAACGATGACAACCTCATCCTCGGTCACCACATAATCCACGTCGCGGCGCATGATTACATTCGCCTTCAACGCTTGTACGACGTGATGGTTAATCGTCACGTTCCCTTGATCGTACAAATTTTCCAGACCGAAGAAGTTTTCCGCCTTGGACACACCGTTCTCCGTCAGCGCGACCGATTTCACCTTCACGTCAACCGTGTAATCCTCTTCAACCGCCAGCGTCTTCACAAAACGGTCAGCTGCAAAATACAGCTCCGTCGATTTCTGCGCCTGACCCGAGATGATCAGCGGCGTCCGCGCCTCGTCAACCAGAATGGAATCCACTTCGTCAATAATACAAAACTGAAGAGGGCGTTGAACCATCTGCTCCTTGTACAGCACCATGTTATCTCGCAGATAGTCAAAGCCGAATTCATTGTTCGTTCCGTACGTAATATCACAGGCGTACGCATGCTGCTTGGCACCATGATCCATACCATTCAGGTTCAGACCGACCGTCATGCCAAGAAACTCGTAAATCTGCCCCATTTCCGCGCTGTCACGCTGGGCCAGGTAATCGTTGACCGTAACCACGTGCACACCTTTTCCTGCAAGAGCGTTCAGGTATACAGGCAGAGTACCGACCAGCGTCTTCCCTTCACCTGTCTTCATCTCGGCAATTTTGCCTTCATGCAGCGCCATCCCGCCCAACATCTGAACGTCATAATGGCGTTTACCCAGCACGCGTTTGGACGCTTCACGCACGGTAGCATATGCTTCAGGCAGAAGCTCGTCCAGTGCCGCTCCCTGCTCCAGGCGGCCGCGGAATTCCTCCGTCTTTCCTTTCAGTTGTTCATCGGTAAGAGCCTCGAAGTCCGGCTCCATCTTATTGATCAGGTCAACCGTCTTCATCAGACGCTTGACGTCCCGTTCATTCGTGTCTCCAAATATCTTCTTAACTATGCCTAGCATGGCTTACCCCTTTCGCGCAAAACAATTGATGGAATCAATTTCACAAACAAAAGGGTCCATGAAAATGAAATTGATTCATACCTTTCAGCTTGCCATTTTCAGAAAAAAAGTCTTTGGATAAATTGTAACAGTTTGTGGGAGTTGCCGCAACACACATGGACTGGGCAATATCTGCAAAATCCACTTCCTTTCATTGTAAAAGAAAGCTTCAGCTCCGCTGAAAACTTATACTTTCTTTAATCTAAAATTAAAGACGAAGCGGGTACAAATTAGGTTTCGTATTTATCGCTCTTTATCGTGTGCTTGTAATAACAGAAAAACGTCTATCAATGCACTTTCTATAAGAAGCCAGACCGCATTTACGCGTTTAGCGGAAATTTTTCTTGCAATTACAGAATCGTTCGGCTCCGCTGAAAATTCAAAAAATCTATAGTCTAAAAAAAGCCCCCGCCCAGGCAAACGCCTGAAACAAGGGCTTGTTTATATTCTTGGTCATGGCGGTTCATTCGCACCCGGTGAAGCGGTCATTCTTGCTCGATCAGACCATACTTCCCATCATTGCGTTTATAAACCACATTTACTTCCTGATTTTCAATGTTGGAGAACACAAAGAAATTATGTCCGATCATGTTCATCTGCAGGATGGCTTCCTCCACATCCATCGGCTTCAATAAAAAGCGTTTGGTGCGGACCACTTCCAGCTCATCGCTCTGCTCATCCTCTACAGCCTCGGGTACCTCCACTTCCGCAGCCGGCTGCTCCACGAACAGCGACTTCAACCCGCCTTCCTGGCGGAACTTGCGGTTCAGCTTGGTTTTGTGCTTGCGAATCTGGCGTTCCAGCTTGTCCGCTACCGCGTCAATGGACGCGTACATGTCTTCGCTTCTGTCTTCGGCCCGGAGCAGTACCCCCGGCAAAGGAATGGTTACTTCCACGGTGCGCAGCCCTCTTGTCGTGCTTAAGGTGACACTTCCATCAAATGTTGGCGGTGCATCGAAATACTTCTCAAGCCTGCTGAATTTCTTCTCAACATACTCTCTCAAAGCGTCAGTAACATCGATCTGTTGACCTCGAACGGTTAAGTTCATATGGCACGCCTCCTTTGCTCCTTCAGTATACCATAATTGTTAAGCGGGAGTAAAAACCGGGACAGGCATTTGCGGAAAATTGTTAACGCGCCTCCCTTCTGAGATTAAGCGGCCACAATCCACTAACGTTCAGGATTTAGTAGGATTGCCTGACTTGCAAGTTTATAATAACAACCCAAACTGAATCGGCACTGAGAGGTAACTGAAAGAATTCAAAGACTGGAAATAGCTGCGAAGTCAATTTTCGTATTAGCGCATTCTCTTTTTATCTACCTAAAAAAATCTAGCTCGGAAAGTATCAATGCCGCTTTCCCATCTACGTTACACTGCGAAAGTTAATCTTACAGAGGGGGATTCATACCAGATATACAAGTCATCGCTATATGACAAGCATAACGTCTATTGATGGGTTTTCAAAAGAGAGGGGGACGCGTGAAGAAAATCAAACAATCTGAGAGAATCTTCTGTTTCCTTCATTAAAATGCGCAGTATGCTATCTTTTTCGCACACACGAAAAATCTAATTCTAGCGGATTCTGTAATCTTCCAAAAAAAAACCCGGAATCAAAGATTCCAGGGTTTATGCTAGCGTTTTCTCAATTGCTAACCATCTTACCGATTATGTAGGTCGGCTAGGCCGGGATGATTATAATTTGATTACGTTAGCTGCTTGCGGTCCACGAGCGCCTTCAACGATGTCGAATTCAACGTCTTGTCCCTCTTCCAAGGTTTTGAAGCCTTCAGATTGGATTGCGGAGAAGTGTACGAATACGTCGCCACCTTCTGCAGTCTCGATGAACCCGTAACCTTTTTCTGCGTTGAACCATTTAACTTTACCTTGCAT
The DNA here is from genome assembly GCF_046098255.1 of Paenibacillus jiangxiensis. Classification (NCBI taxonomy): domain Bacteria; kingdom Bacillati; phylum Bacillota; class Bacilli; order Caryophanales; family Paenibacillaceae; genus Paenibacillus; species Paenibacillus jiangxiensis. Next base: position 64,171 of record NZ_JBJURI010000019.1, on the reverse strand, counting down.
GCACTAACATTCCCTTCGTCATCAAATGAAGTGAAGCTCTCGCTCACAATTCCGACTATACCACCCAAGCTTATCCATTGTCAATTGGAAATGTAAATGATTTTATACATTATTTTTCCACTGGTAAATTGACTAGAATTAAGTCGTAATGGTCCGATCCGATTCTGAACTTGAGCTATTGATTATCTATTAAACCTGTTTGATTCTACTGAATCACACTTTGAAAATTTTTCTAAAAAAACTAGCGTATTCGAGGCACGACTCTCATCCCTGAGAGGAAACTCCGGATGACTCCTATATTTCGTTACTGCAAAAAACGGAGGCCTTCGGGACGGCACCTCTCCTAAATTATTTATACAATACACTCAGACGAAGCACTCTGCAATTTGTTTTCGAGTATCCCACGATATTCCGCACGCAAACATCATCAGAGTTCCGAAGTCACTCAGTTCTTGAGTCAGAAGACTCATATGACCCATCTTATAAAAAAATTTTCTTTTAAGAAAATCTAATTTGTATTCTCATTGATACATGGTCGCTTATAGGTCTCAAGGGCATTTTCGTATCGGTTTATGACGACCGTTTTTTCGACACCTTTTGCGGATCTCCTCTCCTTGCCAATGTCTTCCAGGTAATTTGTCAAATAATCTGCTGAATCTGCATGTTAAGTAATTCCGATATTCGCAATTATACATTTCCAGCTCGGAGAAAGCGGCCGTTACTAGGAGTTGTGCAAAAAGCGAACAGCTGTAGAACGAGTCAACACTTATCTGAAAAAGTCTTTTAATTGAACAATATCTGCCATCGAAGCAAACTGGCTAAAGTGAGCTTTCAATTATCCTGCTTAAATATATGCCTTTAAAAATCATCACTATGCAATTAATTCAACCATAAAAAAACCCAAATACTCACACAATAATTACATATCAGAAAAATTTTGTCTAGACATTGCATTTATTCAATCCTACTATTTAATTCATCAAACAATTAAGTAAGGAGAATGTCATGTGATCAGATTTTCTTTTAAAGTAACAAGTATTACCTTAGGAATACTTCTATTTGCTACATTTGTTCTTTCGAATTCGAGCGCCTTTGCTGCGAAAGTTGGAGAACGCTTAGCCGCCCCTGAAGCTGGTTGGACTAGATTTGACGATAGATCACCAGAACTATTATATGGCGATGATTGGGTTAAAATAAACGATGCAGAGGATTATAATAAAACCGTTTTAGGTGCTGTTCATAATAAACCAAATGTAATTAATTTTAAATTTGAAGGAACTAAGATTAGGCTAATTATTAATATGTCAGACTCATATACAAAAAAAGTGGGGATTAGTATTGACGGAAACATAGAGTACTTTACCGCTTATAGAGAATCATGGTCTCATCAAAGATTAGGTTATGAAAAGTTGGGTTTGGAAAGAGGAGTACATGAAGTTAAAATTTGGACTGAAGAACCGTCAAAGAACCGTGTAGTATATGATTATCGTTTTGATGCTATCGACGTAGATTCGGACGGTAAGCTTATTGATTATTACGCGCCAACCAAACTTCTAGCTGTACCAGGTGATAGTCAAGTGGTATTAAAATGGGATCAGGTTTCTGATGCTGATAGTTATACACTTAAGTATGGTACTGAGCCAGGAAAATATTCGGAAACTATAGAAGTTACAAAGGATGTTTATGGGAACTTTGTTGTTCCCAATTTAACAAATGGCATTACATACTATTTTGTAGTCAATGCTAAGGTAAATGGTATTGAATCTGAATTTTCGAATGAAGCTTCAGCGACCCCATTCGGAGATGAACAACCTGATCCATCAACACCCGAAGAACCAGGCTCTGAAAATCCTGGAACTGAGGAACCGACAGCACCTGAGGTTCCCTCAGGAGACAGAGCAATCCTTGTTGTAACTATGGTTAATGGACTGGAAAAAGAATATGACCTACCCATGTCCGAAGTAAACTCGTTTATTAACTGGTATGATAAAAAGGATGCTGGCAACGGTTCTTCAAAGCACGCCATTAATAAACATGATAACAACATCGGACCATTTAACAGCCGGGTCGATTACGTTATCTTCAATAATATTCTGACTTTCGAAGTCAACGCATATAATTAAGTGATTTGAACAGCTTCTGCTTGAGCAGGAGCTGTTTTATATTTAGTGGTATAGCCAATTGAGTCCGCGAAGCGTGGGAAACAAAAAACACCTGCTATGCAGGTGGTGTAGCAAGTGCTTATAATTGAAACTCCTCCTCGTCATCAGGATTGGCATATAGCCAGTACCGACTCCGGAAATGGTAACGACTATCATTCTAGCTTCTTGTCCGTCCACATCATGACACCGAGGTATACCCTTTTGCCTTCCCGTTCTTCACAGATAGACCGCCCTGTTTGGCGATCATCAACCATTCTTCCGGTGACTCCCGGTGCAGGTTGCACTTGACAATGAAATCGACGTTTTGGGCCAGGCATGCGTTCAAATTCTCGGCAGCATCATTACCGGCATCCATGCGCACGAACAGGGGCAAATCCATGGTCCGGCGAGCATAATCCAGACTATGGGAGATAAATGCAGCCGCTTCTTTTTGAACGAGGGTGCTGCCTTCGCACAGATCTCTTTGTTAAGCTTCTATTTTTTTAATTCCTCAATACGCTTTGCAAGCAAAGCATACCACTCATCAATATTCTTTAATACAGTCTTACGATCCGTACAGTAATCTAGATAACGATCGTCCATACAAAAACGATAGGTTTCATCGAGAATTTGCAGCAGCTCTTCCTTACTTGAAAAATCTTTGTAAAAACAATCTATAGAAATCTTCATAAGCCAAAATGTTTTATCACATAGATTCACGTACATATTTTGCAAAACACCTGCATTTTTACTTATCTCCATACCTGCCATAATCTCAAAGAAGCCATTATGCTGGGCTAAACGACTTTCAACTGTCGCATATGCAGGCACATCTGCACTGCTGTTAACCATAACAATGTACTCGGTTTCCATTTTTTCAGGCAATCCTTCTCGAACCAATACCAAAGAAGTCGAATGTACAGTACCATACTGGCACATCAACAATTCCCAGCACATATGCGGATAAATCAAAGTCGTCACATTTCCACTAACATACAGGTCGTCAATTCGTTCAATGACCTTGTTTTGCATCAGCATTTCATTGTTAAGAATTAAACCCGACATATAATTAGATCTGAGCATGAACTTGTACAACGCTTCTTCACCGGCAGTGGCTGATTCATCATGGAAAGCCGCTTGAGTTGTGGTACTGGTTTTCACCAAAGCTGTATTAGGCTCCGATTGCAAAAAAGATATAATCTTTTCCAGTACCTGCGGGTCAACAAGATCTTCATCGCTTAGCAGCAAAACAAATTTGCCCGAAGCTACCCTGCAGACATTTACAACGTTTGCATAGAAACCCTGATTCTCTTCGAACTCAAAATACGTAACTCTGCTGTCTGGGAGGTCCTTAATCTCTTCATAAAATGGAACCGTGGCATTCCGTGTACCATTATTTGAAATCACGATCTCCAATTCATAATCATACGCAGTATTTAGCGATTGTATTACATTCTCCAAAGCTCTGTGTCCCCGATTATAGGTCGGGATGCAGATGCTTAGCAGTACGTTATCTCGCCGTTTATTCTGTGGCTGCAATCGCCAACGGTGTAAATGTTGAATATAGCTCTCAGCCTTTTGAATATCTGCGGAATAACTGACGATGTTACGTGGCAAATAGTTCTCATGAGTTTCAAAATATTGTTTCAATTCAAGGTAAGAAGCAAACACCTCAAGCTCACTTAATTTTTCATTAAGTCCTCCTTGCAGGGTAGAAAGGAACTTATCGTATTCTTCAACTATGGCGAAGCATTCCAGATGTTCATCAACGATATCAGTTACATTCGACAACACATTTCCAACCCCATATTTCTCCACGTAAAGATATGAAGCGGACAGATCAATCGTTCCTCTTTTAACGTCTTGCTCCGGCTTCAGCTCAAACAATACAAACGATTCTTCTATCGTTTTTTTGCTTTTATGGTAGAGGTAATACTTATTTTCAACTTCAGTAGGGATTAAATAGTAGGGTAACTCAGAGAACAGTTTGGGAGAATTAACCGTACGCAGCAATGAAATATTGGTATTATAGTTTTGTTCGAACTCAGCCATGTTAGGCAAAATAAAAGCCTGGTAAATCAATTCATCGATCTCACTGGAGTACTTCGCCTTTTGAGCAAGTTTAAAAACGCCGATCGCCTGATCATAATGTCCTAAATTGAACAATATTTCACCAAACGTTTTATAGAAAGATGACTTTTCATCTGCTGAGTGCTTCTTAGGCGAGCTTACAATACTTTCATGAATCCGGATAAGGTGAGATAGTGCCTGTCCTACCTCACCTGCTTCAATAAATGACAAAATTCGCTGTAGTTCTAATGGTTCCATCATTAAACCCCTTTTTCTATAGTATCGAATCTTCTCATTACGTTTTGCATCGTTTCTCTAATCCCCAGAGCAAACGGAGTAAAGGTAATCTTTCCAATATCCTGCTCTAATTCGACAAGATCCGCTACCAGATGCATGACCTGATTTTTTCCATAAGGTATAGCGCCAAAAACAGGCTCTTGTTTTGGCATAACAACGTTATGCACTTCTTCAATAAATGTTTTTAATTTTCTGCCTTCTCCACTGCCAATACAATAAGTCTTAAAGTGTTTTCCGCAAATTGCCAATCGATATAAAATATGCGCTGCATCTTTACTGTATAAGAAATCCCAAATTTGTTCCCCCTGAGTGAACAACAACGCTTCTTGGGACAACATTTTTTTGATTGTACTAATAACCATTGTACGTTCATCATCATAAGGACCGTAAACACTTAAAATTCGCGTCCAAATGTGCTTTATCTGCAACTGCTCGCACAAAATTCTGCTTAGTTGGCCTGCACATAGTTTAGCAATCCCATATCCAGTTTCCGGGAACGCTGGCGTATGGGATGTAAGAGGCATTTCGGATCGGCCATATTCAGCTTGAGAACCTGCGCCGATGAATGTATGACAGCCCAAACGCTTAGCCAAGCGTACCGCATCCAACGTATAGGTTACATTTTGGTTTTGAGTGTATACGTCGTTACGACTCTCTCCAATCGTGCTCGCCCATGCAAAATGATAAAACACATCATATTGATCTAGCAGTTCAAGTGCCGCATATTCATCCAAATCTGCTTCAATGATATGAAGCAAAGGATCTTGTGGCATATAAGCCAGACCTGGAGAACTTTTACGGCAAATGGCCAACACCTCAATCTGCTTGTCAATACACAATTGAATGAGTGCCATGCCAATTGCTCCGGTGGGTCCGGTAATGACCATTTTCATCATGTATACAGTCCTTTTGAATGCAATTACGGCAGCCGGTTCTTACTGAACTAACTGCCTTTTTATTTCGATCATGTATGGCATTTTGGTTACTTGAATTTATTGCTTTCATATTCTTCACGAGACAAAAACGGATACATATCATCAATCGGTGGGGATACAATTTTCCCGTCCGGCAGCACTTTAGAGGACAGCTTAGGTTCAAAATTCTGCTCAGGATCAAGCATTACTTCACAAATCATTGGGCCTTTGCTAGCCAAGAATATCTCTAATGCAGCAGCAATGCCGTCAATATGCTCTATTTTGATATATGGAACATCATAAGCATAGGAGAGCTTCTCCAGATTAGGGAAACTGATTCCGTTACCTTCTGAAACTCCAACAAGCGGCGGATTAAATAGGTTATTTTGCGTTTGCCTGATTGAATGGTAGCCATTATTGTTCAAGATGATAATTTTCACATTCAACTGGTTGTACACAGCAGTTTGCAGTTCTTGAATATTCATTTGAAAACTGCCATCTCCATCTAGACAGATGACTCGTTTTCCTTTAACAGCAACCGCTGCACCGAGAGCTGCCGGGAAGCCATACCCCATCGAAGCACAACCGGAGTTCGTAAATAGCCGCTGTCCTTTTTTGATTATCGCTGCTTGGAAGGTGACCACACATGCCGTTCCGTTACCTGCAATCACATAATCTTCTTCTTCCAGCTTGTCAAACAATTCATCTATAAATACATATGGATTAATCGGCGATTTTTTCTCATAATAACGCGACAGCACTGCAGGATACTTGGCATTAATTTGTCGACACCATGATAGCCACCCCTCATGTTGTGTAAAGTCATTAGCGGAAGCTGCATGATTTAAGGCGGACATGACGTCTTTAACATTGGCATGGATCGGCAGATCGGGCGAAATTGTTGGTTTTCTCAGCTCATTCGCATCGATATCAACAATCATTTTATATGCTTGTTGTGCAAAAGATTTGTAGTTATAGCTTATCTGCCTGATATTCAGACGCGATCCCAAAACGAACAGTACGTCACTATTTTCTACAATGAAGTTCCCGCCACGGGTACCTACTGTACCAGGCCGTCCACAAAACAACCGATGCTCGTCCCACAATAGATCATGTGAGTTCCACGCGGTTACGACCGGAATGTTCAATTTATCGATCAATTCCAGAAATACGGAATACGCATCCCCTAGACGAACACCGCTGCCAGCCAAGATGACAGGCCGATCCGCATGCTTAAGCTTCTCAATAATGATTTCAGTTAAGGATTCGTCATATCGCGGGGTTTCTTGCATGTCCAATTCATCCGGGTCAAATCCTGTTAGTTCATCCACTTCTACCAACTCAGCCTGAATATCGAGTGGAATATCAAGCCAAACAGGACCTCCCCGGCCATTCTGGCATAGAAACCAAGCTTTCTCCAAGTGATACTTAATCTCTTGCGCTCCTGTTATCATGTGCGCATATTTCGTCATCGTTTGCACACAATCCGCGATGTTAAATTCCTGGTCCCCTAATTGTCTTAACGGTACGTCAGTAGACCAAATTGTTGTCTCCCGTTTCACTTGTCCCGAGACGACAAACATTGGAATCGAATCCAACCACCCCCCAAGCACTCCGGTCAATGTATTGGTGCCGCCCGGACCGCTTGTTACACAGATTGGTGCAATTTTCCCTGTCAGTCGAGTATAGCCTTCTGCAGCAATTGCGCTTCCTTGCTCATGATGGTTGTAGATACACGTTAAATCTGGATGGTGGCCAAAGGAGTCATTTAAATGCATGGCTCCCCCACCTGTTATCGTAAAGAGATGTTCAACGCCCTTTTTCACAAAAAAGTCAGCAACATAATCTGAAACTTTGATTTTCACGTTAAATCTACCCCATTTAAAGTATGATCGTAGGATTGCTCAAGCCCATCGCCTGAATCTCAGCCACAATTTCTTGGCTAAATAGTGCGGAACTAATAATTATCGTTCCTTCGTAAGACACATCGATCAACCAGCTAGGTGCTGCAATCGGTGCTTGGTCCATCATCTTGCCTTGTTTGCTTCGGTCTTTATCAATAAAACAGCAGATATTGCATGCTTCCAGCACAGTTTCACTCAGCAAGCGTAATGTATTCTGACCAGCTCCCCATACTACACACGGTTCCTTCGATCGACTCAATTCAGCAAGTTTCTCGTTGATCTGTGAGTAATTTGAAGCGCTAAGGTGAGTAAGAATTGATGTTTTAGCTGAATCGTCAAACTGTAAGATGTAGGGTTGGAAAGAAGCACTTTTTCTAAAGATCGTATATACTGCAGGATACATGCGATTTTTGGCAACAGGAATTTCAATTTGCCTGGAATCGACATAGTCAAACGATTGCTGTAGAAATAGATTCTTAAGGGAAACATCCGTAAAATGATTAATGTGCTCCACATCAAAGTAGTAGTATGGGACGACATAGTAATTCCCGTACTGCGCAGCATTCGGTGTCTCGATATAAACCAAACCATCTTCACTCAGGTAGTTCGAAATTACGGTTACAGCTTGTTCCACATCGTACAAATGTTCGAACACATGCGATACAATCACGAGATCATATTTCTGCCCTTTGTCTAACAAAACATTAGCAAACAGATCACCCTGGACCGCCTGAATATTATGATCTAGCATAAAGGATACGCATTTCAGCGAGGGATCAAGTCCCGTGACATTCTTATAGCCATGTTCTTTCAAATAACTGAGCAGCCCACCATTCGCACAGCCAATGTCCAGAATGACAGAGGTCGGATTCAGAAAAGGAGCGACTCGATTTAGGACCATTTCATATCGTGCCAGATCAGAATCTGAGAAACTTCCAGACGATACTTCTTCATCTTCATATTTAGACAAATTCGTATAGTATTGATTATAATCACACTGATTTGCACTCGTTTCTGCATAAGTAAATCCGCAATGGGTACACACGACAACATCATATTGATGAGGTAAAACATGATATTGAGGCAAGTCAAACTTTTGATGATGCATCACTTCAACATCAGTATGATGGCATACCGAACACGCTCTTGTCGCTGATTTAAGCATCCACAACCAACCTTTCATCTTGCTATCACAATCAATAACTGACTTTGCAAAATCACTGCTGCGCTCCTCATGATAAAAATAAAGCCGCACTTCATTTCTATCATGAGGAGCGCCCTTACCAAGATTGGTAAAGTACGCTCGACTCACTACTTGTTTTGAACACAATACAACACCGTTTCCAGAGCCGACTGCGAGTAATGCCTAAAGTAAAGGTTATAATCAGGGTTCATTTTGAGCACCGTTTTGGGTAAATTCCAAAGATCTTCAGCTTTATGATAACAAGCAATGGCGAGTTTGGGGCGATTGGTGCTGAGCTGCTCCGCTGCGCCTATCAATGCTTGTTCTTCCGCCCCTTCAATATCTAATTTGATAAAAGTCACTTTCTGTTTAATGGTTGAGTCAATGGCTGTCGCATCAATCGTATGCCTGCCTTCACTGCTAATCGATCCATCAAGTCCCCCCGTGAGATTAAATGATAGCTGTGTGTCATGAGAAAACAGGCCTTTTGGGTGGTAAGTAATGTTGGGATATTTTTCTAAATCCAACTTTGCCGTATTCATTAGCTGCTCATCAGGCTCAAAGATGTGGATTTCTTTGTAATGTCCAGCAACCTTCTCAATAAAGGCTTTGGTGGTATCACCAGAATAGCCTCCACCATCGATAAATACTTCTTGATCGCCCAATTTAACAATATCATCTTCAAAGTAATGATTTTCCGAGCCGTACTCCAGTTCATGAAAATTGAAACTTATTCTGCTTTCAAGAAGATTGCAAAGGGTGTCTTTCGATACATCATCACTTAACAGCAAATAAAGGGAAATATATCTAAGTTTATTATCGGCAATGTCCTTATGCATATTGACGAATACAGGTTCGTTCACAAAAACTTCTGGATTGAATAGATGCAGGATATTAAAAGGAATCGAATTGAGATAGCCATGTTCTAGAAGCTGCCTGTGAATCTCTCCCAAATAAGTGGTAGAGGCAATAATAATGGTTTCGTGCTTTTTGCATGCATCCAGAGCAAAAATTGTTTTTCCTTTATATGTTTTCCCTTGTTTCTTCGCATCGTTATCAATAAATCCTAAAACTTCAATGTTAGCAGCATGGCATTGATCATAGATTTTTTCACCAAGCTTCTGGGCACCAAATATATATACTTGCTTTAAATTACGGAGCAGATGCTGATACGGATCTAAGATGCCATTAGTTAACTGCCTTTCATTTTGCATTTCCTTTACATCTTGCAGCACCGAGGGTAATGCAAACAACTCAGGCACCGATTGAATATCCCTTATTACAATACAGTCATCATGCTGGAGAATACATTGATCGATCAAGACAGGTACACATCCATGCTGTAAAGCAAGCTCAATGTCACTTTTATAAGAGTCGCCTACAATCATGATGTTCTCATAGCTGATACCAGAGTCTCTCACGAATTCATCCAACATGTATGTTGAAGGTTTTCCGAGCACAAGGTCGACCCTTCTTTGAATGGCCTCTTCTACCTGCTGAACAACTTGCCCACAGCCTGTTGCGATACTACCAGAGCCATCCGGATAGGATAAATCGAGGTTGCAAGCAATGATCAGACTATCGGACTTTCGAGCAATCTCTCGAATGACGGCTAAGTCTTTTTCTATAATTTCATGTGTCATACCAATTACAACACAGCTAACAGACGCATCCGAAGCAATAGCAATTCCCTGTAAGGCTAATTCTGATTTAAGGGCATCTGTCCCAAGACAATATACACTTGAAATCTGATGCTGAGCTAAATAGTTCCCGGTTACTGACGCCGAGGTATAAATGCTTGAAAGATCCACCTCAATTCCGAACCCATTTAGTTTTTGTTTGATCTGCTCTCTGGTTTTCGTAGAATTATTAGTCAAAAAGGCAACTTGCTTCTGCTGGGCCCGAACGCAATCTACCGTTTGTTTCGCTCCGCTGACCAATTGATCGCCGACATACACCGTGCCGTCTAGGTCAAATAAAACAGCTTGAATCGAATCCACGTTCCACCTCTTTGCTTCTTAATTTCCAAAAGTCCTGCTTACACTTTTTGATAGTGGGACTTGGTGATAAACTCTGTGTCAATCAACAAACTCAAGCGATTGAGGCTGTTCTTCGTATCTTGGTTAATTTCTGCTGCTTTTTGTTTCGTGAAGCTGTATTCCATTTTAGGATTCACATAATCAGGCTGATCAGAGGTCGAGTAGCCATCAAATCCTGCTAAAAATACCTTTTCGATCGGGAACTGGTTCAGCAGCTTTAACAGCATAATTAAGGGATTATCATAAAACTGAGCTTGCTCGTCCATCAAAGAACTAAACTGCAAAGTGAAGTCAAATCGATCCGCTTTGGGTGAAACATTCGAAGTCCCGATTAATTCCAAATCGAAATCCAGGACCTTCAGTTTGGATGAAAGCTCAACATATCTTCTGGAATTACTAATAAATAGGTAATCAATATCAAAGAAGTCTGGCAGGAAGTTTACCGCCACAACAACAGGCTTTTCACGTTTGATAAATGCTTGAATGTATTCAGCTTCTTTTTGAATTGAAGTGCCTGAACCAATTAACAACACTTTCTTTCCAGCCCACAGCTGAGAGAGTTTCAGCAGGTTTTCCTGATCATTGCAGATAATCGTTTGATTTTGCAAATAAAGCTCTTCAATATGAGACTTATCAAACGACAATTTCCTGTCTTGTGAAATACCGCCTAGAATCTCGTAAATTGAAGCAACAGAGAGTGTTCGTTTCGCCATCAAAAAATCCGTATAGCTCGGATGGCATTTTTGCAGTGCCGAAATAAAGTAGCTAAGTGAATAACCCCAACGGGTTTGTCCATACAATGGAAGAATCGAAGTAACAATGGCCTCTAAAATATGCTCCATATTGTATCGCAGCTGTATATGATCGTTGATGTACATAGCCAACAATTCAATTGGCGCATTGCCTGCCCCTTTGCCCATCCCGTACAAGGTTCCATCCACAATTAATTCGCGCCGTACTGGCGGATTTTCCAGAAGTGAAATGCAGTTGGCATAGGCGAGTTGAAAGTTATTATGAGAATGATAGCCTAACCGAATATCAGGATGAAGCCGTTCATCTGCCAGCTGGAAATAGTGATTCAACTGTTCTTTATGTAACAAACCATACGTATCCACTACCGAAAAACCATAAGGCTCCAGCTCGTTGACCAGCTTAATCAGCTGCAAAATCTCTTCATCCGAATAGCTTGTAATCGAAACCGCTTGGACAAATACATCATAGCCCAACCTCTTCACTTCGCCACAAAATGCCAATGCACCAATCATTTTTTCTTTTTTGAAGATGACACGAATCCCATCCATATAGCTTTCGCTGGCAAGCTGAAGATCCTCAACATCACACGTTCCAAAATCAATCATGCCTACAATTTTTGCTTGATGTCTTTGCAGTTTTTCAAAGCTCTGGTTTACAGCGCTCCCATTCGGGAAAATAGAGCGGTTTTTATCATATATCCTGGCATTATTAATGAAGCCAACTTCAATAATATCAATATTCGCTCTTACCAACCGATCGAAAATATTAATGATATGATCGTAACCAAATTCCCAATCGTTCAGGAATCCACCATCACGCAGCGTGCAATCTAACAACTTAATATTGGACATCGCAACCTTCCCTTTCGTTCTCGTAGTCTTCAATCTGCTTTAGACATAAATCGTACGATTTCAACGGATCGGCAAGGTACCACTCCAGAATCTTTTGGACCGTTTGCTCTAGACCCCATATTGGTTTCCAATGCAACGAGCTTTTCGATTTCTCAATATTGAGCTGCAAAAAATTTGTCTCATGCTCCGCAGAACGGATAACAGTCACTTGCGGAAAAGAACCAGGAGCTTGCATTCGGAACGTATCGATCAGACGGGAAACAGATACTGCATCCTCGGATCTAGGCCCAAAATTCCATGCTCCATTCCACTTCACATTTTCGGTGTATAGTTTCTCTGCCAACAGCAAGTAACCGTATAGTGGTTCGAGCACATGCTGCCATGGCCGTACAGACTCCGGATTTCGCACAACAATGTCTTGTTTATGCAAAATAGCACGCATCAAATCCGGCACCAGACGATCCTTAGCCCAATCACCGCCTCCAATTACATTGCCTGCCCGAGCAGTGGCAACCGCAACGCCATGCTCAGCATAATTGTCAGGGCTAAAAAAAGACTGAACATAGGACGAGGTGACCAGTTCTGAACAAGCCTTACTATTGGAATAAGGATCATAGCCGCCCAACCGATCCGATTCTATGTACCCTACAAGGCTCTCCTGATTCGCATAAACTTTATCAGTAGTTACATTCACAATTGCGCGCACTGAGCGACACGAACGGACAGCTTCGAGCAAATGTACAGCTCCCATCACATTCGTCTCATATGTTTTTACCGGATTTTGATAAGACGCCTTTACCAGTGGTTGTGCCGCGAGATGAAAGACTACATCGGGTTGAAAATCATACACAGCAGTACTTAATGCAAACAGATCTCGAATATCCCCAATCTGCGAGTCCAACCGTAATCCAACTTGTGCGATTTCAAACAGCGACAAAGTATGATCTGGCGCTAGTGCATACCCCTTCACTTGTGCACCTAAATGGTGCAACCACAATGATAGCCACGACCCTTTAAATCCGGTATGTCCGGTTACAAAAACTTTTTTGCCCTTCCAAAAGCTTTTATTCATCTACTTCCACACCTTCCAAGCCGGATTCCCCGTCTCCCATTCCTTCTCCAAAAATCTATTATCTCTCAGTGTGTCCATAGGCTGCCAAAAACCAGTATGTTTAAAAGCTTGCAGCTGCTCATTCATCGCAAGTCTTTTTAAGGGGCCCTCTTCAAAGACCGTATGATCCCCTTCAATGTAATCAATCACTTCTGGATTGAGTACAAAAAAACCGCCATTGATCCATCCGCCATCGCCTTTCGGCTTTTCTTTAAATCCGAGAACAGTTGAGGCCCCGCCCAAATCAAGTGCGCCAAAGCGTCCGTTCGGTTGTACCGTTGTCACCGTCGCAAGCTTGCCATGACTACGATGAAACTCGACCAATTTCTGAATATTAACATCCGATACCCCGTCTCCGTAGGTCAGCATAAACGGCTCGTTATTTAAATATTCCTTCACTCTCTTCAAACGGCCGCCTGTCATCGTTTCTAAACCGGTATTGACCAGAGTCACTTTCCAGGGTTCTGCGTGGATTTGATGAATCATTTGTTGATTGGTCTCGAAATCGAAGGTGACGTCTGATTCATGTAAAAAATAATGGGCAAAATATTCCTTGATGATGTACCCTTTGTAGCCTAAGCAGATAATGAAATCATTAAATCCATAGTGGGAATAAATCTTCAAAATATGCCATAAAATTGGCTTGCCGCCAATCTCGATCATCGGTTTAGGTTTTAAATGAGACTCCTCACTGATCCGCGTCCCAAAGCCACCAGCCAGAATAACGACTTTCATAAGTCCTCCTGCTTACAGTCTCGCGTATTCAACAGCGTCTATTATTTTTTCACTCATATATTCAATCTTCTCGTCGTTCAGTCCTGGATAAACTCCGACCAAAAACGTATCATGCATAATTTTATCGGTATTCTTCAGATCACCGACCACACGGTAATGCACACCTTGAAAAGCCGGCTGCTTAGTGATATTTCCGGCAAACAGCATCCGCGTCTGGATATGATGCTCTTCCAAAAACTGCGTCATTTTTTGTCTGGACAACTTATTCCCATCACGGATCGTCAAAATAAATCCGAACCAACTAGGTTCGCTACTGGGTGTTGCTGCGGGCAGAATCAGATCATTTTCCAGTTCTTTTAGTTTGGCATGCAGAAGGTCAAAATGATGATTTCTTTTCTCCACAAAACCAGACAGTTTTTTGAGCTGCTCCAGTCCGATCGCTGCCTGCATATCCGTAACCTTTAAGTTGTAGCCAAGGTGTGAATACGTATATTTATGGTCATACCCCTCTGGCAAATCGCCAAGCTGCCAGCCAAACCGCTTGCGGCATGTGTTATCACAGCCCGAGGGACACCAGCAGTCCCTCCCCCAATCTCTAAAGGATTCTATAATCATTTTAAGTTTGGGATTGTTGGTATAAACCGCGCCTCCCTCTCCCATCGTAATGTGATGTGGAGGATAAAAGCTGGATGTTCCAATATGTCCAATGGTTCCCGTTAATTTCCCATCATACCTAGCACCCAAAGCATCGCAATTGTCTTCAATCACCCAAAGTTGATGCTTCTCTGCAAACTGCATGACCGTTTTCAGATTAAACGGATTTCCCATTGTATGGGCAATCATGATCGCCTTTGTACGTTCTGATACAGCTGCTTCAAGCAGGGAGGCATCGATGTTGTAGGTACCCAACTCAACATCTACAAATACAGGCACCAACCCATTTTGTATAATTGGAGCGACAGTTGTCGGGAATCCAGCCGCAACGGTAATCACTTCATCTCCCGCCAACAGGCGACGGTCGCCCAACTTCGGAGAAGTCAGCGCAGACACTGCAAGCAGGTTGGCTGAAGAACCCGAGTTTGTTAAAAGAGCATATTTGACACCCAGATATTTAGCAAATTCTATTTCAAACTGCTTGGAAAACCGTCCAGTAGTCAACCAAAAATCAAGTGAGGCATCTATTAATGCGAGCATTTCCTTCTCATCGTAAATCTTGCCCGAGTAGGGAATTTTCGTCTTTCCTGCCTGAAAAGGCTTCTGCTGATGGAATAATGTATAGAATTCATTCACCTGCGAGAAAATGCGTTGTCGCTTCGCTTTTTCCAACTCGGTAAGCGAAATCATATCAGCTGTCATAACTGCATGATCTTGAAACGATTGCCGTTCAATCTCGCACATCGTTGAAAGGTCGATTGCCTGTCCACATACATTTGCGATCATCAGACTGTATGTTTGTATCTCTAAGATGACAGCAGTTTGATTATCATAGTGAATGATCTGGCCTACTTTAAACATATGAGTCTCCTTTATATTGCAGCCACATTCTGAAATTCTATCTCAACGTTGATCGTACGATATGGATTACTTCCTCCAGCTCTTCATCGGTCATCTTCGTATCCGAAGGCAAGCAAAGCCCTTGCGCAAAAATACGAGCTGACACATCCTCGCCTTCACCATGGGCAAAGTACGCATTGTCCTTAAAGAGCGGTTGCAAATGAAGCGGCTTCCAAACCGGACGGGATTCGATATTATGATCCGCCAATGCATCAATGATCGCTTCTGGCTGAACCGTGCACAACTCAGGATCAATCGTCAACACCGAAAGCCAGTGCGTGGCACAGCCTGTGAACTGCTCACTATGCACCTGAACACCGGCAATCCAATTAAGCTCTCTGGCATAGCGATCCCGAATCTCACGTTTACGCGCAATCCGCTCCTCCAGCACTTCCATCTGTCCACGCCCGATACCCGCAAGTACATTGCTCATGCGATAATTGTAGCCCATCTCACTATGCTGATAGTGTCTGGCCTGATCTCTTGCTTGAGTCGCCCAGAACCTTGCTTTCTCCAGTGCAGCCGTATCTTCCGAGATCAGCATTCCTCCACCGGAAGTCGTAATAATTTTGTTGCCATTGAAGGAAAAGATGCCGAACTTGCCAAATGTCCCGCTCATTTGCCCTTGATAGGACGCACCAAGTGACTCTGCAGCATCCTCCACAATTGGAACATCATACTGCTCGCAAATTCGTACAATTGGTTCATAGTCTGCACTTTGTCCATACAGATTCACGACAACCACGGCCTTCGGTTTTTGGCCTTGGGCCGTATAATAAGCAAGCGCTCGCTCCAGCGCTCTCGGAGACATATTCCAACTGTACGGCTCGGAGTCGATAAATGCAGGAGTGGCTCCTTGATATAAAATCGGGTTTGCGCTAGCAATAAACGTCAACGAAGCGCACAAAACAAGGTCACCGCCCCCTACACCTAACAAACGCAGAGCCAAATGAATCGCAGAAGTTCCAGAGTCCAGCGCCAATGCACCTGCTGCACCGACATAATCCGCTACTGTTTTCTCAAACGCGTCCACATTCGCTCCCAGTGGAGCAATCCAATTGGTGTCAAACGCTTCCTGAATATAGTGTTTTTCCCTTATCCCCATATGAGGAGAGGCCAAATAAATCCGCTTAGTCCGCATCATGTCGCTCCTTCCGCTGTACGATCCTGGCTGGGCACCCAACAGCCACCACGCCGGGAGGAAGATCCTTAATCACTGTGGTGCCAGCTCCTACTATGGTATATCGGCCAATACGTATTCCCGGAATAGAGCAAGCCCCAATTCCGATATGAACAGATTTTTCCACATGGACATTTCCTGCCAGATGAACTCCTGGAGATATGTGAACGTAATCCCCGATCCGACTATCGTGGTCGATTGTTGCAGCGGTGTTAATAATTGCATGCTTACCGATGTGAACATCCGCTTGCAGGATTGCACCTGCCATCACCACTGTCCCTGCTCCAACCACAACTCCTGAGCCCAAACAAGCTGACGGATGAACAATCGTAGCAAAGCACACGTCTAGACTCTCTAATTGTTTCACGATTTCCTGTCGTACAGTTCCGTCACCAATCGCTACAATCCAAGCTGCATCAGCATGAGTGGAACAAATCGAGGTTAAATCCTGACGACCTCCCAAATAGGGAATACCCCTCCATATTGATTCGGTCCATCGGTCATCAACAACTCCGCAGACTTCCATATTTGCAGTTTTAGCCGCGTCCATTACGACTTTGGCATGCCCACCTGCTCCAAATAAGAGTACTTTCATGAGGTGGTTTCCTTCTTTCTCAATAGGTCATCGTTTTTTGAATCCAACGCTGCGTAATCGACATATCCCGCAAAATTTTCACAATTGCGGCAGACGTCTCCGGATGTTCATAAACATTTTGCAGAGACTGCAACTGGCGCATATACACGGTTGAATGAATCGTTTGCAGAGCCTTAGCCAACGCCTCCACGCTTTCCTCGATATCCACGACATTGGCCGAGCGCTCCCGTCCCGACTGTCGGCTGCCTATATTGATCACAGGTGTATTGAAGGACGCTGCTTCAATGATCCCAGACGATGAATTGCCAATCAGAGCCTCAGTATGTCTGAGCAAAGTGAGATAATCCAAAGGGGCGAAGCTCGTCACCGTCACTAATTTTGGAAATTTCCCCAGACGCTCATAAACAGATGAAATCTGCTCAGTTCCGGCATCTGCATTGGGACGAATGGCGATCACCTTTTTTCTCTGCTGCAACAGAAGGCACAGCATCTTTTCCAGGAATTGAATCGTAACTGTCTCTGTGGTGACCGGATGGTAGATAAAAAGATAGTAAGATTCAGATTCTCCCAAGTTATACCGTTCCAGAACCTCCGGTAATGAAGGCAATGTCGCGCGACGAATCGTCTCGATACGGGGAGCCCCCACCGTATGAATGCGCCATTCATCTTCCCCCATGCGGCGTAACCGCACCGCACTCCCTTTGGTAGCCGCCAGATGCAGGTGAGCCAGCTTGCTGATTGCGTGGCGGACGGATTCATCAATCGTACCAGAGACTTCCCCGCCATGCAGATGCGCGACCAGAATATTAAGATGTGACGCAGCAATCGCGGCAGCCAGCATCTCTCCGCGATCCCCCAGCAGTAAAACCACATCAGGTTTAGCCTGCTCAAAAGCTTGAGTCATCCCTAATATCCCCATTGCAATCGATCGCGCCATATTCCCGTGTGTAGCACCCTGAAAAAGCGAATCTACCCGATAGTCTACTGTGAAACCATCCTGTTCAATCTGCTGTATGGTATAACCGTATTGGGGCGAGAGATGCATACCTGTCGCCAGGATCAGCAGCTCCAGCTGTTCATCCGCACGAATGGCCTCCATCACAGGCTGATAGATGCCATAGTCCGCCCGGGTTCCTGTGATCACCATCACCTTTTTCATTGCACATCATCCCAACTGAAGAGTTCCTCTTCTTGCATATCCCGGTTCGCTGTACGTCCAATCAACGAATAATAATGCTTCGGTGCCAGCCCTGTACCCGGACGCTTCACCGTTAAGTCTGACGGTTCCAGTACTTTGCCCGCCATGATCTTGCACGCTGCTACGACACTTTTACGCGCCACCGCCCGTGTGTTAGCCTCGGACGGCATACAACGCTTCACTCCATCTCCCCAAGCCCGCTCCAGGCGTCTCAGCGAGCTCACCAGATGTGCCAATTCCTGCGGCTCCAGTGATGCCTTATGATCCGGACCAGGCAGTGTACGATCCAGCGTAAAATGCTTCTCTATCACTTGTGCACCAAATGCAGCAGCTGCGAGAGAAATCTCGATTCCTTCCGTATGATCGGAGTAGCCCGTCGTCCGCTCAAAGGTCTGCTGCAAAGTTTGAATCGCAGCAAGATTCACATCCTCCAGTGGAGCCGGGTAGTCTGATGTGCAATGCAACAGGACGACCGGGCAGTCCGACAGCGCATCTAGCGATTCCTGGATTTCCGCCAGATCTGCCATTCCTGTCGAGAGCAGTACCGGACGGCGATAGCGATTCAACTGATGCAGAAAGGGGATATTATTCATATCCCCCGATCCAATCTTGAACGCTTCAACACCAATCGAGTCGAGAAATTCAGCACTCTGCTCATCAAAAGGTGTCGACAGAAAGTCGATCCCCTTCTGCGCACAGTAGTTTTTCAGTTCCACAAAATCTTCAAAACGGAGCTCCAATTTTTTTAGCATCTCCAATTGACTCTCGGTCGAAGCCGTGTTCTCTGTCTGATATTCTGCCTTCTGTGCTTGGCGCGTCACTAGCCTTTCACTCACAAACGTCTGGAACTTCACAGCATCTGCGCCGGCCCCTACCGCCTGGTCTATGCAAGCCAATGCCCGCTGCAGCGATCCATTATGATTAACCCCGACCTCCGCTATCACATACACCGAATGCGCCTGAGTCCAGTCAGGATTTGTAGGTGCAAATAAACGTGTGATACTCATCGGCTACTCTCTCCATTTCTCATTTGTATTGCTGCAGAACCCACTCTGCCAAGCGAAAATCCCAAAGTGTATCGATATCAACAGAACGTTCAGCAGGCATGATAAATCCTTGATTGGACGAACCCACGATCTCCCCATGTTCCATCAGAAGATCGCGTTTCATCAGATAGATGGCTCCATTCAGTTCATAAAGTTCTGTTAGATCCTGACGTCGTGCATGGGATTCTGCCTCGAGGTAAGGGCTCAGTTGCCTCGCATCACTCCGTTTGCGCAGGAGATACGGATGGGTTCGTGCGGGAGCGATACTCTGCAAGGAATCTGCGCCACTATAAACGAATTGTTTCATAGCCTCTCGGATATCCGTAGCTGTGCGAAGCGGGGAAGTTGGCTGCAACAGCAAGATGTAATCGTAATGCTGCCCGTTCTCCTCATAATACTGAACCGCATGACGAAGGACATCAATGCTCTTCGCTTCATCCGTAGCCAGCTCAGCCGGACGTAAAAAAGGAACCTCGGCACCAGCATCCCTCGCAATATTCGCCGTCGCTTCATCATCAGTCGATACGACCACTTGCGTGACACAACCGCTCTCTGCCGCTGCTTCGATCGAATATACAATTAGTGGTTTCCCGTTCAACGGACGGATATTTTTCCCCGGCAACCCTTTCGATCCGCTTCGTGCGGGAATCACGGCAAGACACGTCAGTTTGTCTTCAATGATAGAGAGTGCACTCATCAGCGTACCCTCACTGTTCTTCGGCCCAAAGTGCCGAAAGCCAGGTTATTCATTTCAAGCATTTCTCTTAGCGGCTCCTTGTGCAGCTGCGGAGCAGTATGAGAAGAATACTCCTGATGGGGGGCTGGCAGAAACCCCTCATAGTACGGTCGATCGGTATCAAACACCGTCGGGATAATATACATCGTCTCGTTCTCAACGGCACGTTCCGACTCATCCAACGTCATCAATTCTTCATAGAGTTTCTCCCCTGGACGGGCACCTATCTCTTCGATCTGTCCGGAGTATCTCAATCCTGTCTCCTGTTCATAAGATTCGATCAGACATTCCGCCAAGTCCGTAATTTTGAGAATCGGCATTTTCAGCACGAACACCTCGCCGCCCTTTGCGTATTTCGCAGCATTCAATACCAGCTCAGCGGCCTGAGGAATTGACATCATAAAGCGTGTCATCTCACGATGAGTTACTGTTACCGGCTGCCCATGCTGAATCTGATCACGGAAAAGAGGGATGACCGAACCTCGCGATCCCATCACATTGCCAAAACGAACACAAGCAAAAATGGTAGACTTGCTGCCTTTATAAAAATTAGCAGCAGATATCAAGCGCTCTGATAGCAGCTTCGTAGCGCCCATCGTGTTGGTCGGATTCACGACTTTATCAGTACTAATCGAGATGACTTTCTTTACGTTATTCTCCAACGCAGCCTCAATCAGGTTCTGCACGCCGATGACATTCGTCTTGACCGCTTCCATCGGGTTGTACTCACATGCAGGCACATGCTTAAGCGCAGCAGCATGGAAAATGTAATCCACTTCCTCCATCGCATAGCTGAGACGCTGCTTGTCACGAATATCCCCAATCAGATAACGAATATTCGAATATTCCTTCAATTCATGCTGTATATTGAACTGCTTGCTTTCATCCCGACTGTAGATTCGAATTGCCTTGGGATTGTAGGCCAGTACTTGCCGAACAATCTCGCTTCCGATCGATCCTGTGCCACCAGTAACAAGTACAATCTTATCTGTAAACATAGTAACCCTCCGGCTTAAACCCTTTGTAGAATTATGGTGTTCCAAAAAGTCAGGTGTTTATTATTGAAAGCGTGTTATCTATTCTTTTCAGACTTTCCCCAAGTAGTTCATCCAGATTGGGCAGCTGCTCTTCCAATTCATTTAGAAGCTGGCCGAGATAATCTCGCAGATAACCAGCTTTGGAGATGATATTTTGTTCCACTACAATCGTAGGAAGCTTCTGATCAAAGCGGGCTAGCTGCAATGGAATTAAAGATTCAAAAATAGGTGCGAACCACTCCCGATTTGCGATTTTACCCCATTGCTCTTCAATATCAAAAATAACATTGTGGCACTTTAGCGGTTTCGTTCTGCTTAATCCCTCAATCAAATTCACCATTTTTCGAACAGCTCTAATTTCATTCTTCACTTCGAGCAAATCCCATTTTACATACTCTACTCTATCTTTCACCTTTTGGATTTGATCTCGGTTCAAATCTATTGGGTTTAACGACATCCACTGTTCGATGAGATCCTTTTCGATAACCTCACTCTGGACTTCTTCATAGATACGATCTATAGGACGAAAAGGAGCGCCTTCAATTACAGCCCCATGTCGAGTGGAATTATAAAATTGAATCTGCCCATTATGTTTAATTAGTGCTTCTATCGATTCTTTCATCGACATAAAGCTTGCATCGGTAGCATTCATACCACCCTGCACATTTTCGACTTGCTTGATCGCTTTTTGCAGCATTTCCGCTTTAGAATCCTCAGAGAAATGCTCCACTCCATCGCTATATACCTTTTGTCCCGGAAAAGATAAATCCTGACCCGCAAATACCACTCTGGTTGCTCCTAGAATGATGGCAGCTTGGATAGCAGTTCCGGCCACAGAAGGTGTAGGAAGCATGAACAGGCTCCCCCTATTAACCTGCAGAAAATATTGCGAAATTTGGTCATTTTCCATAATACTGAATATTTTATTTTCTTTTTTTTGCTCTGAAATTCCATAATACGATGAAGATGTAAAAAGCAATGTAGGCTCTAATGCCGCGCTATTCGAGAAAATTCGACTATTCACTTCATGCCCATCCATAATAACACACAAATGTGGCTTAATCTGATGCTTTATCAATGCCTGCACACTTGATCCAGCAGCAACGATAATTGCATGTTCTGACATTTTTCTGATCCATTCTATATCCTCTGTCAACGAAGGTCCCGACGATACTATAATCGCTGTTGAATCTTTAAATGCATTATACATTCGTTCAATGGAATGGCATGTAAAAGATTCAGGCAAATGGTAGAGATAGTTTTGAGTCCATTCGTTTCTGAAGCGATTCTCGATAAATTTGTTGGAATGGAAATCATTTTTGTAGGTAATAAACTTTTCCTTTATATCCTGAAGTACACTCATTTTATTTTCCAAAAAACCACGCAAACCAATAAAAGCAAGTTTTTCCTGCATGTAGCTGCTCAGTAAATGAAACAGTGTCTTCAACTGGTCTTCGCCAACAGCAATCCAGTATAAATTGGACTGCTCCAATAAAAAGCTAATATCATAATGCGTCAACACTTCATAAAATAAAGCTTCGTCAGGTTCATATATAAATAACCAACGATCCGGAAACTGCTCTAATAAGTCTGCAATGCTCACCCCATGCCCAAAGCCGTATACAAAAACGATTTTCGATCCCTCGATGATCTCATGTACCGCTTGAAGCCATTCTTCATCTCTTTCAACCCGTTCATACATAACTTGCCTTAGTGACTGTGACTCTTCAACCGTACTCATATTTTTAAATTTTTCAATTATATGAGGAAATCTTTCCTTCAAAACATTCAGGTTAGCTTGATTCATAATCCTCCACCTATCTGTTTAGCTCTCATATGAGTTATATCGGCCTTTCATTGTAAAAAATGAAGTTAAATAGCAAAAGCATCGGTCTATGACCGATGCTTTTGCTATTCATTAATTGCGATAGTCAATAAACGACCCGCCTATTGTATAGGAACGCTGGTAGGCACTTTGTTGGGAACGGATGTTACCACGCCGCTCTAACCATTCAGCAGCTTCCTGCTTAATCTCCTGCATTCGTTCCACAATGACCTTTTCATTATGCAGCATCTCTTGAATGCGCCTTCTAAGATCATCCGTTATTGCCGATTGGAAAGGTTCCATCTGTTTGACAATCTCGTCTCGCTGCTCTACAAATTCAATTAATTGATTCTCATCCAGCTCTTTAACGTGAGCTATAATTCTTTGACCTAACTGTACATACTTTGCGATCAGATTCTCCAATTGCTGGTGATCTGTCATAAGGCAAAGCCTGCACCTAGTGATTTACTGGCTTCTACCCAAGCTTCCCGCAGCTCTTTCAAGTGCTCCAATACTTCTAGAGCCGGCTCCGCTTTCTTTTGCACGTTTGCTTCAATTAATAAGCGCAGCATATATTCATAGATTGCAACCAGGTTCTGAGCTATAGGATAGTCAAAGTTAAGAGAGGATATCAATTCGTGAACTATGGCCTGTGCCTTCACCAAATTCCGGTTGACAAGCTCATAATTCTTCTGCTCAATTCCCTCGATACCAGCCTGCACAAAACGAATAGCCCCATCGTATAGCATAATTAACAATTTGGGTTTTGAGGCGGTCTGAGCCTGAGTTTGCTGGTATTTCTGGTACGGAGAATTAATCAAGGCGGCACCCTCCTATTACATATTAGACAGAGCAGATGATGTGCTATTATACTTATTAATAGCCGTTTCCATAGCTGCAAACTTCTTGTAATAATTTGCTTCTTTTATATTTAGTTTAGAGGTCATATCGGTAATGCTAATATCCAACAATCTGAGCTGTTCTCCCATACTACTGGTGGCATTAAATGAACTGGTAAGTTCAGTGCTAACTTTAGAGGTTCCAGCTGTAGTCGCCAAAGAATCCAATGCTTTATTGCTT
Source organism: Paenibacillus jiangxiensis (assembly GCF_046098255.1). Taxonomy (NCBI): domain Bacteria; kingdom Bacillati; phylum Bacillota; class Bacilli; order Caryophanales; family Paenibacillaceae; genus Paenibacillus; species Paenibacillus jiangxiensis. The sequence goes on along the minus strand of NZ_JBJURI010000019.1, from coordinate 39,922 downwards.
ATCTTCCGCAAGCGCGAAAATAATCCGTCAGATTCATCGTAGTCATTCTTAACATATGATGTGGAGTAATTTTTACCAAGTAAATCACTTACGATATCCGGATTCTCCTCAATAGCCGACCTTAATTTATCTGTATCAAGAATCAGCTTTCCTCTTGTCTCATATGTCCCCGTAGTGATTCCGATATTCGTTAAATTAATTTCATCAGTTGTTTTCGATCCAATGGTGATAGAGCTATCCAATTTAACGGATTGAACCATGGCTGTCCGCATATCTGAGATTGCTCCAGTGAGGATGCTGTCACGCTTGAGCATCCCGCTCTTCGCTTTTTCTTCCCATAATTTGATTTCATTCTCAGACATATCACTCTTTTGATCGGCGGTCAACGGTGCATATTTCGAATACCGCTCTTCGTTTACTTTTCCGTTTAAGAAGGACATTAGTTCATTGTACGAATCCACAAAAGATTGAACCGTCTCAACGATCTTATCAACATCTTTAGTTACTTCTACCCGGGTTGTCTGGCCGTTGCTCAAAGAATTAAGCGTGATATCCACACCATTAACCGTAAATGTATTAGAAGATTTACTAACCGCCAAGCCGTTGATATTTACGGTCGCATCATTACCTCCGGATAGCTGAGCATTCAGCTTTAAACCATTCGTAAAGATGTCCCCGCTAAGCGTGATATTATTTGAGGCGGCTCCGGTCGTTTTGCTTGTAATAGAGACGTTTCCTGTATTCGAGTCATAAATAGCGGTAACTCCGGCTTTGGTATTGGAGTTTATTTTTTTCACGAAGGAATCCAGCGTTTCTGTTTCGGCATCAATTTCAATATCCGCTCCATTAATCTGAACTTTCACCTTTCCGGAGCCTGAAATACCTGAGTCCGTAATATCAGATAGAAGCACTTTACCCCAATCCGTTTCCGCCCCAGTCTTTGTGGGCGCTGTAGAGGATTTGGTAGAAGCTGCTTTCGCCAATTGCGTAACTTCAATCTCCATATTTCCTGCGGCAGCAGTAGTTGCTTTTGCCGTAACTGCTGTAGTATTTCCGCTAACATTCGATTTCTGGGCGTTTAGCGCAGATAATTTACTGAAAGTATCATTAATTTTGGTTTGTGCAAATGTAACAAATTTCACACTTGTTTCACGATAGCTGTCACGTTTCCACTCCAGCAATTGTTTTTTCTGATTAAGCTTATCCAGTGGAGCCTTCTCTGCGGTCATCAACTTTTTTACTACTGCATCGATGTCCATTCCTGAAGCTAATCCTGTAATCCTGGTAGTTGCCAATTACATTTCCCCCTTTTGGCTATACTTTCTTGTCTACTATAAGACCTGCAAATTCCATCATCTTAGCGGCTACGTCCAGCAATTTTTCCGGTGGGACCTCGCGAATAACCTCTCCTGTGCCTTTATTCAACACCTTAATCATTACAGAATGTGTCTCTTTGTGGATAGAAAATTCGAGCGTTCTCTGCGGCCCTTGAATCGCTTGAATAGCCCTATTCAGCTCTTCAATCTTCTTTTCTTGAGCTTCAGCAGAATTCATATGTGAAGTCATGCTTACAGAGAGTGAAGAGGTTATTTCAGACGAAATGTTCGTCGCTTTCAGGTCTCCTGCTGATGAAACAGGAGCATGCGGGATCACATTCTTCGTTAGTGGCACTGCAGCTTTTAACAGATCCATCAAAGTCCTCCATTCACATGTGGGAATCTTAATCCTCTCTTGAAACTCACTACTTTATATATCGGCACTGTTCCTGGAAACTTTTATGCTTGGGCAACAAAAAAAGTCCTGTATCAAAATACAGGACTTTAAGAATGAAGAACAAATTAACGAAGCAAGGACAGAACGCCTTGTGGAGCCGAGTTTGCTTGAGACAGCATGGATTGGGAAGCTTGCAGCAGAATATTGTTCTTGGACAGAGCAACCATTTCTTTAGCCATGTCTGTATCACGAATACGGGATTCGGAAGCAGTCAGGTTCTCAACAGTGGTTCCCAAGTTGTTGGAAGTATACTCCAGACGGTTTTGTACAGCACCAATCTTAGCACGCTGTTTTGCTACGGACTCAATTGCTTTAGTTGCACTAGCCAGGGTAACGTTAGACTTCAGACCTTTGAAGTCCGTAGTCGTCAGACCGCTGATCGTGATTTGAAACTTATTATCGTCAGCCTGAATCTTGATGCTGGAAGTAATTTTGATTCCGTTGAAGTTAGTGTTGGAAGTAATCGCATCAATTTGCGCACCCAGTTGACCAAGCTCCATTTTGATGTTTGACTTATCACTAGCTTGATATGTCTCGTTAGAGGATTGAACCAACAGCTCTTTCATACGAGTCAGCATCGCAGATACTTCGTTCATTGCACCCTCAGCAGTTTGAGCGAAGGAAATACCGTCTTGCACGTTACGTTGAGCTTGTTCCAGACCGCGGATTTGACCGCGCATTTTTTCGGAGATGGAGAGACCGGCAGCATCGTCAGCTGCACGGTTGATACGCAAACCGGAAGACAGCTTCTCCATATTTTTGCTAGCAGCTGCGTTGTTCAGACCCATATTGCGGTGTGTATTAAGTGCAGGCAAGTTGTGATTGATAATCATTGAAAGTTTCCTCCCTGAAATGGTATATGTCCCACATCCATGTGGTATCAGCGTCTTCACAGGTCGGCCGCCCTGAAGAATTATCGCTCTAAATTATATATCGACTGCCTCGATAAGTTTTTTTATAGCTCAAGCTGATTTTTTAATTTTATTTTCGTTTTTATAGGCACCAGTTTTTGGAGTTATTCTTCTTCATTATTAGTACCCCGTATAGCATCAAGGCCATCCATATGAAGTATTGCATTTTGAATAGCTTGCAAGTCCATTACGGCATCCTGGTTGTTCTGCTGAATGGCCTCAAAGATTTCCCTTCTGTAAATATCGATATCCTTTGGGGCCGAAATCCCGATTTTCACATTCTCCCCTTCGACAGACAGTACCGTGATGACAATGTTATTTTGAATAACAATGGACTCGCCTTTCTTCCGCGATAGTACGAGCATCAGCCTTCACCGTCCTTCCTGTCTGATCCTGCCGTATTCCATAAGGGATGCTTCGTTGTATAAGATGTATTTTGGAGTATAATCTGCTTTCCGGCGTGCTTCTCAGTATTAAAAATTATTGGAGCCAACAGATTAACAGTAGTAAGCGACCGCTGGCTGTGCCATGTTACAATACAACGGACAGCTACTTGACTCTCATCTTGAATGCTCAGCTCTTCTGTAATCTCCCCGGACAGTTCAAACTCGTAGTCGGCATGAAAATCAAACGGATTGACCGTAATAAAAGATACGGCTGGCTGGTCAACCGCGCTTAATAAGCTAAATATTTCATTATGTTCCTGCAAATAAAATTCATGCAGTTCTTCAAAGCCGGGCAAGCCCTTTGGAAAGTGAAAAATATCAGATTTGACGCTGGCAGCTTGTTTTGTATCCTGTGTAGGGGTCACTTTATGGTTCCTCCTTTGATTAGCAAAAAAGCTACGGACTTTCTGTCCGCAGCTAAACTATACCCATAAAATAGCTGGTACTAACTCATAAAATCCATAAGTGTGGGCTGCATGATTTGTGCCGACGACTTTAAAGCTGCCTGATATATAGTCTGGGCAGATGTGGCCTGGATCATCAGGCTAGCGATATCTGCATCTTCTGTTTTGGATTGCAGTGTCGTGAGGTTCAGGTTCCGGTCGTCTAGACGGGACTGAACCAGTTCAATCCGGTTGGTACGTGCTCCCACCTCGGAAAGACCAGCTTGCATTTTTACGGATCTGGATTCAATTTTGTCGGATTGTGCACCAATATCCTCGTAATCGCCTCTTGTTAAAGCATCCGTTAGGTCATCCATGATTTTAAAAATATTGTCATCTTCAGTCGCAGTCCCGAAGAAATCGCTGCCTGATGTGTTCACCTGAAATTTGGACTGGTCCCCGACCGCATATTCTACCGGGTTGGTGTCCGGTGTGATCTGGGAATATTCAGTGACGGTTGCAGAAAGTTCGTATGGAGGCTGATCATAATTTTGCCCGTTAAAAATGTACTTGCCCCGGATTTGGCTGTTGCCGATATTCGTCATCTGCTCTTTCAACTCTTCAACTTCAAGCTTGATCGCATCCAGGCCGGACTGAGGAACCGTGCCGCTCGAAGCTTGCACTGTAAGCTCCTTCAAACGCTTCATAACATCAGATGCCTGCTGCATAGTGGAATCCGTAAAATCCAGCCAGCTCAGGGCCGCATCCGAGTTTGTCTGGAACTGCTCGTTTGAAGCCAGCTCGGCACGATAACGAAGCGCATAGGTCACACCTACCGGGTCATCGGAAGGCTTGTTCAGCTTGCGGCCGGTCGAAATCTGGTTTTCCATTTTGCTCATGTTACTGTAATTGCGGTTCAGGTTGCTGAGCGTTTGCATTGTGGTCATCCCTTGCGTTACACGAATAGGCATGTCCTACCTCCTATGCTAAAAAAGCTAATTAAAGACCTACACGGCCTGTGCTGTTAATCAGTTTATCCAGCAGCTGATCGAATGTGGTCATGAATCGGGAAGCCGCGCTGTAGGCATGCTGAAATTTGATCAGGTTGGTCATTTCCTCATCCAGCGACACTCCGCTGACCGATTGACGGTTCAGATCCACCTGGTCGGTGAGGAGCTGTCCATTTTTAGCCTGCCTGTCCGCCTCTTCCGTTTGAACTCCGAGCTGCCCCACAATGGCACTGAAAAAGTCGTCCGTTGTTGTCGGCTTGGACATGGAAGTCCCGAAATCAAACGGAACACTTTTCAGGTTCGCCATAGCCAGCGCCAGACCATTATTGCCGACCACTACGGCTTCATCTGTTGTTCCTGTATCATTCACACGCAGGGAAGAAGCAATCTTATTCGGGTCGCTTTGAATATCCGGATTTAGCGTGATATTACCGGCTGTAATTGGACCTCCATCCGTGGAAGTGAAGAAGAGACCGCCCTTCTGCGGTGTCGTACCACTCAGTGTATAACCCAGTTGATGCAATCCATTGATCCCTGCCACAGTCACCTTCAAATCCGCCGTAAGCGTTCTGTTCCCGTTAGCATTGGAATAGGTTACAGGTGCTCCGTCAGGGCCTGTATTCAACACCGTTCCCTCAGGAAGCACGGTTCCAGCCGGCAAGGTAATTTCTATATTTCCATTTGCCAGCGTGTTGGCCAACTGGTTCATCTGCGCCTTGTAATCCACCACATATTTGTCGCGGGACATGAACATACCGTAAATTTCTCCGCCTGTCAGCGTGCCGCCGTCATAAGCAGCTTTAAGCGTATCGGCTGTAGGCGCTGTCACCTGCGTTCCCGTTACAGCAATCTGTCCTGCAACAGTAATCTGATACCCGGTATCCAGTTGGGTCACTGTCACATTAGCCAGCTTGGAAAGCTGGTCCACCGCATAATCACGCTGGTCATACAGATCGTTAGGGTTATCCCCCAGCCCTTCCAGCTTGGTGATGTTGCCATTTAAATCCGCAATGGTTTGCAGAAGGGAATTCACTTCCGTAGTTTTCAGGGCAATGTTGCTGGTCAGGTCACTGGACAGCGCGTTTAATTGCTTATCAACCTGGTTCATAGCATCGGTTAATGCCAACGTAGTTTCTTTTACAATTTTACGGTTGGTCACATCCTGAGGGTCCTGGCTCAAATCGGACCATGCATTCCAGAAGTTGTCCAGTACCTTTCGGATTCCCGTATCAGAAGGTTCATTCATAATGGTTTCAAGCTTATCTAAAGTGTCATACCGGATGCTCCATGCACCAAGAGAGGTATTCTCGTTACGGTACTGATTATCCAGAAATGATTGTCTGACCCGTTCTATCGCGTTGAATTGAACCCCGGTTCCCAGCTGGCCGCGAACCACCGAGCGGTTCATTCCGATGGCTTCCATCGGCTCGGACGCTTGCATTTTGACTACTTGTCGTGTGTAACCGGCTGTGTTGGCATTAGCTATGTTATGTCCTGTTGTATTTAATGCAGCCGTTTGGGTGTTTAAGCTCCTCTTGGATGTTTCTATCCCATGAAAAGTTGAGGCCATATCGTTTTCCTCCAGTCAGGCACGTGTATCAAAAAGGCCGAGGCGTCCGCCGGGAACCTGCTTCTCGGCCGGATGCTTATAGGTCACTTCTGATTCCGAGTAATAGGACATGCTTTCAATAGAAAAATCAATGTAAGAAATAGCTTGCTGTATAAGCTGCTGATTGAGATCATTCAGCTCCTTCAGCTCCTTTAAGGTAGATCCGAGCACGGACTGGATCTGAAGCAGCTTCTGCTTATCTTCCTGATCAAAAACGAGTCGTGATAATTCTCTGATCGTAAGATTCAACCTCGACTTAATGCCGCGGTCCTGCAGGAATAAATGAACATGCTCTACCCGCTCCTGTTCAAGCTGTTCAATCCTTTTGGACACTTTGGATTCCCGTGTCATCACAGCAATTAATGGGTCCACTTGGTTTTTGATCAGAGCCTCTTTCTTCTCAAGGCCCAGCTCAATTAACTGCAGATGTGCCTCGTTTAACCGTTCAAGTGTTCCGAGCAGCTGTGTTAATGGCATCTGCATTCACCTAGTTATCAGCGTTCTGCTTGAAGAACGGCATCAGCTTCTCGGCAATTTTGTCTGCATCCACTTTGTAGGTGCCTGAAGCGACTTGCTGCTTCAATTCCTGAATTTTTTTGGCACGGTCCGTGTTGCTGCTGCGCTGCAGCATTTCCATGGCCTCTGCGGAGAAGCTTACTTCGTCCTTGCGCGGGCTTTTCTTCTGGCTTTCCTGAATATTGGATTCAATATTGCGTTGATATGGATTAATGGCGCCGATGCGGTTGGGCTCGTTAATTTTCATAACCTTAACCTCCACCTTCCTTGTGTTTCAGAATACTAATTTATCAAGAAAATTGAAAAAACCGATAAGCTCTAATTAAGATTATCGGCGGTTTACAAATCATTTTGAATAGCGTGAAGTGTTTTTAATTCCACTGTACTAGAAAGTTCGCTTCTTGTCGATAGCGCTATAGGTAGACGAGCCCATGTTGTTACCATGGTCCCGTTCGTTCTCGTTGCGTGCCGCCTCCGACAGTTCCTTCGTAAGTCGCGTTCTGCAGGAATCGCACATGTGTCCATCACGAATCAGAGTTCCGCACACTTCGCACGGATACATCATGTTGGGCGCATTTGCAATGGAAATACGTCCTTCGCGGATAAATTTGGTGATTTGTTTGATGCTCACTTCCGTGGCCGCAGACAGCTCCTGAATGTTGGCACCCTTGTTCTCACGCAGGTACTGCACACATATTTCATATTCTCTCTCAATATCTTTAATACAATTTTGGCATAATTCCCGGATATTAATCACATACAGCTTGCCGCAGCGAGGACAGTTGTCGATATTCATCCCGCTCATAGCTCCTCTCATTTCCGACACACGCAACTCTAGTACTTCTAGATTACATGATATTCGGGTGATTCGTCTAGTGGGGCTTTACCGTTCTCAGCGTATTTTTGCGTGAACGTGCATTTTTCTTCCCTTACGTAAATATATCGGCAATCCGCTGCAGCAATTTTAATCACCAGTAATTTGGACCTTGCCCTGGTAAGCTCATAAGCTGCATCAGGACCTTGCCCAGGTAAGACCATAAACATCGATGTTCAGCCCAATTGCCCCGGCTTCGCCGCACAGCACACGGCTGCACGCCTCCAGCGTGCTCCCTGTTGTGTAAATATCATCAACCAGCAGAACGCGCAGCGGCTCGTTTGCCGTTAGAGTACCCTTGCGACGCTCCATCGCTTTCAGCAGCTGGACCCGGATACCGGGAAAGGCTGAGAAGGCGGACTTCATGGATTCATTTCGCTCGCTGCGGGATTTAAAGCTTTGTTTGCCGGTATCCCGGTTCCTGACAAGCAGCGGACAAAAGGAAACATGACTACTCGCAGCCAGGAGCACAGCCAGTCTCTCCGCCTGGTTAAAACCGCGCTCCGCCAATCTTGCCTCACTTACCGGCACACAGGTAATCAGATCGGCCTGCCACCGCTCTACCTTGCGCTCATTCCGTTTCTTGCTGAAGGTACGGGAGAAGCCTGCGGCTGCAAGGTGAGGGGAACGGGTTCGGACCGTAAGCTCTGTCTGCATTGCCTTATAAGCCCTGTCCAGCATAGCAGCCAGTAAAGGCTCATAGGCTTCTTCTCCTCTATATTTGTACCAAGAAATCCATTCCTTCATCTCGGCGGTATAGGCAACAGCACTGCGGTTGCAGACAAATGCCCTGGTCGCCCGGCCAAGCCGGGAACAATCCGGACAGCCGACCGGGCGGCCGCAACAGGTGCAGCGGATTCTGCCGATCCAGGGAATACGCTGTGCGCATCGGTTACATATTCCGAGCAACCCCGAGTTTAATACAGCACGGCTCCCACAGGTAAGACAATGTTCGACCGGGGGCTTGAGCAGTTCTTGCAACTGGCGAGCAAGAGACGTCAAAGACAAAGTCATTTTCATACCTCCTTTTAAAATTACGGACACCCATACCGCTTCGCGACACCACTGATGAATGAATATTTTGTCGCTAAGCCACTTGAATTTTCAGGACAGAAAAAAGCAACAGCATAGTCTCACCTTAAGTAACCAAGTTTTGATGCCAGCCTATTCATGGTACGGATATGAGCGATCGCCTGTTTTTGCCCTTTGGTCCATTCAGGTGAGACAAAAACAACCTTCCCCTTGGGATCATCCTTGGACCGCCCTGCCCGGCCAGCCATCTGTACCAGCGAGGCCTCATCGAACAATGAGTCATTGGCATCCATGATATAAACATCGCTCCGGGGAACTGTGACTCCACGCTCCAATATCGTCGTTGTAACCAGCAGCCGGATCTCCGTGTTCCGGAAGCTGCTGACTTTGGCGCTCCGCTCTGGGTCCTGGGAGGAGGTGCCTGCTACCTTGATCTGCGGGAAGCAGCTGGCCAGCATCTGTACCAACGGATCAATCTGTGAAATACGAGTCACAAACAAAAACACCTGCGCGCCTCGATCAAGGGATTCGTGAAGTCTGGAGAGCAGGGAGGAAGGAAGCTTCCGCTGCTGCAGGCAGCGGCTTACGGATGCCCCTACGAGTCTGACCGGAACAGGCAGCGGGTGACGGTGAAAGCGTACCGGTACCCTGACATGGGCCAGCTTGCCCTGCTTGGCTTCCCGCTGCAGCGCGGGAGGCGGCGTTGCCGACAGGTAAATAAATTTGCCCTCCGGAAGACATGCCTGCTCAGCCGCATATGCAAGCATGGGATCATTGTGATAGGGAAACGCATCGAGTTCATCGATGATAACGAGGTCAAAGGCCTGATGGAACCTTAACAATTGATGCGTTGTGGCCAGTGTCAGCTGTCCTTTTTTCCAGCGCTCTGGGCTGCCTCCATACAAGAGAGCCAAGTTAATATCGGGAAAAGCTTTGGACAGCCGGGGCGCAAGCTCCAGTACGACATCGCGGCGCGGGGATGCCACAAGTGCGCTCCCTCCCCGGCGGATTACATCATCCAGCAGCGGGAAGATCATCTCTGTCTTGCCGGCGCCCGTTACGGCCCAGAGCAGGAAGCGGCGGTTGGCATGAGGGCGATGCCCGGAGCCCGCTGTTTCTCCCGGCGGCCTGCCGACGCCGGGACGGTGCAGCCGCTGCAGCCACGTGGGCGCAGCGGAGCCTGCGGCCGCGCCCGCAGCCGGCGCGGCCAGAAAGCGCAGCGCCGCCTCGGCGGCGGCCCGCTGCGCCGGGCTGAGCCCCCACCGCTCCAGCGTGGGGGCGGGCACACCGCCGGCCTGGCTGCGCAAGGCCGGCCCGGCCGCTGCTGCTGCATGGAGCAGCAGCGAACAGGCACGGCTGCGCCCCAGCGCGAGGCAGGCCTCGCAGTAGGCGCAGCCCGCCAGCCCGCACGAGGCGCATGCCGTGCGGGCCTTGGCTGCGCTGCCGCAGCGCAGGCAGCGCAGCTCTTGCCGCCGCGCGCTTCGCGAGCGCGGCGCAGTCAGGCCGGCGGCAAAGCCGAGCCGGCCCTGGAGGTGTGCAAGCTGCGCGGGGGCGCGCCAGCTTGCGGTTAACGCTGGCGCTGCCTCCGTCAGCAGCGCCTCCAGCTCGGGTACGAGCAGCTTCCGGCCGGCCAGCAGCCCGGCAAGCTCGTCCGCCCCTCGCTGCAGCTTCTCGCGGACCGGCTCTCCGCTTCCGCTTTCCCCCTTCCCATCGAAGCCTGGACTGTCATTCCGGCCATCTGCCCTCTTCAACAGCCTTGCTCCTTCCAGCACGGGCTCGCGGCCGGAGGATCGCTCGGCCGTGAGCTCCTCGCGCAGCTGGGCAGCAACATACTTCACCCATCCTCGCAGCGTCCAGGAATCCATCTCCGGCAGGCTGCGAAAGCCCTCGCACAGCTTAAACGCCCACGGAAGCGGATATGCTGCACCCAGCAGAATCATCTCCGCCTCTTCGTCAGATCCTCCTTCCCTCTGCCTGGCTTCTCTCCACATGCGATCTACCCCCAGATCCAGAGATAGGTTTATCTCCCAGCCTTTACGACCACGCAGCACATAAACAGCCACCTTCATGCTTCCGCCCCTTTCCACATTTTTAACGCACAAAAAAAAGCACACACCGGCCCGCAGGCATCGGCGTGTGCTTCACGCATTTTCAGCAAAATTAAGGTTTATAATATGAATCATTAAGCAGCTAACTTTTTCAACAACTAAATTATTTTTATTATACACATGTTCCGCTTCCCAAATCCAGCACATTTCCCCTGGAAACTCAGCTGATACTATAACTTCATTAATTCCTGTGACCTTTCATTCCCCTGCCCTGTCTAATTACTGTAAATCAATACAAATACAGCTTAACCATAAAGGTGGTGAAAACGAGTGATCGCAGAAAAGGAAATTACTGCCGCGCAGCAGGGTGACCGAGAGGCCTTTATCAAAGTAATTCAAAGCATCGAGCAGGCGCTGTATAATACAGCCCGCTCTATCGTCAAAAAAGAGGAAGACGTTGCCGATGCGCTGCAGGAGACCATTTTAAAAGCCTATAAATCCATTTCAACGCTGCGAGAGCCTGCTTATTTCAAAACCTGGATCTTCCGGATTTTGATTAATGAATGCAACACCCTTCTATCGAAACGGAACCGCAGCGTCGCTGTTGCCGACTTCCCTGACGCTGGCGCTTCATCCCAATCCTATGAACAGGTGGAGCTAAGGGAAAGCTGTCGACCGGCTGGAACCGCAGCAGCGTATTGTGATCGTCCTGCATTATTTTCAGGATCTACCACTCAAACAGATTGCCGATATGCTCGATTTATCCGAAGGCGCCGTGAAGACTCGCCTGTACCGTGCGAGAAATTCCTTGCTTCAGGAACTGCAGCCAATTAAGAAAGGAAGGGTTAATTATGAATCACTTTGATCTGGAAAAACAATTAAAAACGTACAAGGAGTCTGATGCGAGCATGTCTCCACTCGTTCGGGCACGGCTGAATGAGGTATACGCTTCTATAGCTGATTCACCCACCAAACCAGCCAAGCGTCCGCTCCGGACATGGAAGCATCGTACGATGTTTGCCGCCACTGCAGCAACAGTGTTAGGCATCGCCGTTTTCGCTTCCGGTTTTGTTTCCCCGGTTATGGCACAGTCCATCAGAAGCATTCCCCTGATTGGCACTATATTTGAAAGTGTCGGGCAGGAATTCGGGATTCAGCGAGCAGTGGACAGTGGCCTGTATTCCACGGCTGATAGTACAGTTTCTTATCAGGATATCCGGCTGAATGTCACGGAAACGGTCTTTGACGGAGAACGGGCTTTATTTACGCTTCAGGTGTCTTCCCCTTATCTCAAAGACGGTATTCTTAGTAATGGCGGCGAAGATATTGAACTGAAGAACGCCGTCCATAATTTTAACCTTAAAATCAATGGCAAAGTGGTCGGCGAGAGCGGCTTTTACTTTGGAGGAGGGGAAGAACATCCGAACACACTGATTCTGGAGCAACCGCTCGATTCTGCTTCCGTTTCCAGCCTGCCGGATTCCGTTAAAGGAGAGCTTACCGTTATGCTGGAAGGCATCGACCATGAATTTAAACTGGATGTCCCACTCACAAAATCCGAAAAAGATATTGTACACCTGAATCCCAAACAGAAACTAACCAATGACAGCCTGTCATTCACCCTGTCAGAGGTAGATGTCACTCCAATTACAACAAATGTGAAATATTCATTAAGCATGCTTGGAAAAACAAAGCTTAACGAGGACGAAGAGTCGGCTATTATGCGTTACCGGGTTGCCGTTTATGATGACAAAGGAAATCTGCTGCAAGGTTTGAACGGGGAAAGCATGCTGGAAAACAACGAAAAAGGCAATAAAGCAGATTCGGAGCACAATTTTGCTTCAGCTCAGCAGCGTCCAGCGTATCTGATATTCAAGCTCTTCAACACAGATGATCATGATGCGTTCCCTTATACTACAATTAAAGACAGCCAATTTGTAGACGGAATGAGCATAAAAGTCGATATACCCTCCAAATAGACTGCCATTCACAACTACCAGGTTTAAAGGTCCCGGAGCCTCCGGGGCCTTTTCTTTATATGTTCCATCCTCTGCGGAACCCTATTTCTGGAGCACCGCTTTATAGCAAAAAAGCACCCCCTCATGCCGATTGGCAAAAAGTGTGCTCCACTCAGTCACTGCATTCATCTATAACTTTTAAAATCATATCGAAAGTCCCTACGATTCAGCGGACAAGCGGAATCTTGTCGGTAGGCTTCATCGTTCTCAGATCAAGCACCGCCTGGGCTTCTCCAGCCTCTGGCTCAATCGCGGGCGATCCCGAAGTTAAAGACCCTGGGATCACAGCCAACTCAAATCCGCCTGTTCGGCCAAGCCGTTCCAAAATACCCACCGTGTGGTCCTCAGACTGATCATCTATGACCGATATGTGCAGGGATCGGTTCAGCAAATAGGAATATGCCGCCAGTACTCTGACTACCCATTCCACCCACAGCTCATGGTTGGAAGTAATCAGGATATAATGAATGCGCCGTTTATCAGGGCGCTTCCGATGTCCTGTCTGCAATTCGGCTGCATGCCGTATATAAAGCAAACGAACCACGGCGGCCGCCAGACCGTACACAAGCAAAATCCATGCCAGTTGAATTGCCATGGAAGCCCCACCTCCTCATAGCGACAATATATGCCGGTACGAGGGTAGGAGTGACAGCCTTAGCAGCCTTGCCGGTTACAGGGTAACCCAACCATACTTGATGGAGTTGATTACCGCTTGGGTACGGTCGTCGACCTCCATCTTCTGCAAAATGCTGCTGACGTGGTTTTTCACTGTTTTCTCACTGATAAAGAGATATTCGCCGATCATCTTGTTGCTCTTGCCTTCTGCCATCAGACGAAGTACTTCAGCTTCACGGCGTGTCAGCGGGTTGTTCTCGCCAGCCACAAATTTCACGCCCGCTTCAGCGGAATGTCCTTCAGCCATGGCACCAGTTTCATTCAGATAGGTCATACGGCGCAGCTGCTGTATCAGCTTGCCGGTCACCTTCGGATGAATAAACGCATAGCCTTCATGGACGGAACGGATCGCATTGATCAGAGATTCCGCCTCCATATCCTTCAGCAGGTAGCCATTGGCTCCTTTACGGAGTGTCTCAAAAACATAGCTTTCATCATCATGAATCGACAGAATGATCACTTTCACTTCCGGGAACATCTCGCGCAGCTTCTCGGTAGCCTCTACACCGTTCTCCACAGGCATGTTAATATCCATGAGCACGATGTCCGGTTTCTCCTCATTGCAAAACTCGAGCACTTGAATGCCGTCACCGCATTCCCCGATAACCTCTATATCCTCTTCCATATTCAAAATACGCTTCAGTCCCTCACGAAACAGCTGATGATCATCAGCCAGGAGGACCTTAATTGCTGCAGCTCCACTGTCATGGTTTTCCATCCTGTTACTCCTTTCCCTTCTCCACGTTGGTCGGGATATGAATGACGATCTTCGTCCCCTGGTTCTCCGCGGACTCGATCTCCATTCTCCCTTCGAGCAGTTCAACCCTTTCTCGCATGCCAATCAAGCCAAAATGATTGTGATCTTTGCCCTTTTGTTCGAATAACTCAGGTTTGAATCCCAGTCCGTTATCCTGCACAACGATTTTAACCAACTGTGCCTGGTATGTGATCTCTACCAGCACATGAGTTGGATAGGCATGTTTTGCGGCATTGGTGAGGCCTTCTTGGATCAAACGGTAAATGGCCGCTTCCATCGCGGAAGAGAGACGGTGCTCCTTCCCCCTCGTTTCAAAGATCGCTCTGATTTTCGTCTTTTCCTCAAAATCCTGAACATACTTCCGGAGGGTAGGAATAAGCCCCAAATCATCCAGCGCCATCGGACGCAAATTGAAAATAACCTTGCGCATTTCTTCGAGGCTGGAACGGACCTGTCTCTTCAAATCTATTATTTCGTCCTGTACCATCTTGAATTCCTGCTTAGCAATCATTCTTTCTACAATTTCCGTCCTAAGCACTAGATGAGCGAGCAGTTGCGCAGGTCCGTCGTGTATTTCACGCGAAATGCGTTTGCGTTCTTCTTCCTGGGCCAAAATAATTTTCAAACCAATAAGCTGTCGATTCTTGGCAGATTCGATAATCCGGGTTACCTGACCCAGCTCTCCTGATAAATATTCCAGCACCACGCCCATTTGCGATCCGATCGTTTCCGCGCGCTCCACAGATGCCTCAACGCTCTTCGCCCGCTTCTGGAGATCATCCCTTCTCGCCTTGAGGTACATCTCCTTCTCGCGGTAGATCATCAGGTCGAGCTGAAGCTGTGTAGCCTTTTCATAAGCCGTTTTAATATCCTCTTCCGTATAGCGGACAAAATCCCGGCTGACTTCCGTCAGCCGGATCCGCGAGCGCCGGTAGTTCATCTCCAGCTGATCGACCTTCTCGATCGTCTCGGCCGTTTCCTTAAGAACCGCCTGCAATTCCTGGTTCAAATTAATGAGCTCGGACCGTGCCGAATCCAGCACTTCGAACATTTGGTACTTGCTCTTCTCCATCACCTGGATGGCGTTCTTGATGACTCGGTCTATGACATCGGCTTGAAAATCCACGAATTTTAATCTCCAATCCTAGCTTTTCAGGTATATATCATACCATATCATGATTGGATCGTAACGGTCTTAGTTTTTTGTTCCCATTTTACAGTAAGTCCGAGCTGCTCAGATACAAGTCTAAGCGGGACTAAAGTCCTACCCTCTAATACCAGAGGTGCTACATCTGCATTTTTGCGTTTCCCATTCAGGACAAATTGCTTGTCACCTACGGTAAGATCCATCAGCACTCCGCCGCGGATGACCGTCACACGCTGCGCGGAGCCGTTCCACTGAGCCTGTCCGCCAAACGCATCCAGAATGTATTTAATTGGCACATAAGTAGAGCCATCACGGGTAATCGGCGCGGCGTCGATTGCCGTCTTGTTTCCGTTCACGGTCATGGACTTGCTGCCGATGCTCATCTGGGCCGTTCCGGTTTTGAGGCCTTTACCGCTTATCGTTCCGGGAGCATTTAGCGCGATGTTATCAAACGCTACGGTTCCTGTTTTGGCCCGTTCATCCTGTCCCTCTTCCACGTTGACAACATAGAGACGCTTCAGCTTCGCAGGATAAGCAATGTCCAGGCCGCTCAGATCCGCACTCAGCGACTTCCAGCCGTTCCAGTCAATCGCCTTGGCAAGGTCTACATAAACCGTGTCACCGTCGGCATCCGTAATCTCGGCACGGAGCCAGTTAAGACTCTTGTCCCCAAGCACATCCATGGAGATACCTGTTGCCGGGCTTTGAATAGTCTTGCCAGAGGTGCCGTTCAGTTGCGCATAAGCATACATTTTGCCGGAACCGCCTGTCATGTCGTAGTCCAGCTGGAGCACCTTCGAGCCCGCTTTCTCGCCGCTGCCAGTCGTAATGGCTGCCGAGCCGGTCACTCCCTGGGCGTTCGTGGTAAAGCTCACATCGTAGCCAGCATTTTCAAAGTCCTCCCACATGCTGCTTCCGCCGTCCGCTGTCAGGGTAACCACCGTGCTGAAGCCATCATAACGGCCGATGGCATATCCGGCGTCAGCTCCGGAATCCACTGAAGATACAGTCAGCTCGTTCCCCTTCACGCTGCCTTTAAATCCGATAAATTCCCATTTCAGCGCGTCAGCGGAAATACTTACATTCTGTCCGTCCGTTGTCTTCGCCGTCACCGGAATGGAAATGGTCGTTCCTTTGCTGAGGGAGCCTGTACCGCTGCCGGCCGTCAGAGAAGAAATGCTGTCAGCCCCCAGTACAGTTACTTTCATGGTCGCTTTAGCAGAGCCGCTCTTGGCAGTCAGGGTTGCCGTGCCAGGCTTCACGCCCTTGACTGTACCGCCGCTAGCCGCAACTACCGCTGGATTGCTTGACGACCAGGTAACGGTCGCATTTCCAATGTTATATGGGTTGTAGTACGTGTCATAACCTTTCAGCGTATAGCTTCCGGTTTGGCCAATTAGCAGCGTTTTGCTTCCGCCGACCGTGAAGCCCTTCAGTGTTCCTTGCGGAGCTTCCGAATAAACACCGACTCCGTTGACAATGCTGCGCTGCTCTGTACCGTATTCGGTGTTGAACGTCAGATCAGCCTCGGTATTGCCCAGGTCGCGGGTAACCATCGTTGTCGAGCCGCCGCCGTCCAGATTCATGCCTTTCCATACGCCGATGCTGGTCATGAACGACTGCAGTTCGTTCAGCGACATGCCGGCACTGCTGCCGTTCTTTTCTACAGCGATCAAATAGGCATACCGATTATCCTTGGAATACCCTATAGCCGTGCGGGCGCGGGTTCCCCCGATACTGGATACGCTGCGGGAGAAGGAAGATGCCTTGCCCTCATTAACCAAAATGGTATGGCCGCCGATCATCATTTGCAGGGTTGAAGGATCGATATCTTTGCCGGTGGATTTAACGCGCAGCTTATAATCTGTCGTAATCGACTGGCCTACGGCCAGATGCTGCTTGACAAAATCGGCCGCCTTGCCGTGTGTGCGCAATATATAGCCGTTCTCCGGCACCGCAATCGGCAGCGCGGCATTCTCCGCGATTTGGGTAATGACCCCGTTCTCAACGAGAACCTCTGTCGGAGTCGTTGAACTGTTAGCCGGCCGTTCTAGCGCTTTCCAAGCGGATGTGTAGATATAGGCAGCATTCGAGTGGCTGTAGCTGCTGCCAGTCGTCTCAGGTGTATAGGCAGCCTTATTAAGGCCGGCCAGTTCAAACGAGGAGCCGTCTTCCGCAGTAACGGTGCCTTCAAATGTAAACTGCTCAACCATAGGAGTGCCGTCCTTCGTCACGGCAAAAGCATACATACCCGACAGATCGGAAGGGGTAGACATCAGTTCTCCGTCGGATACCTGTCCGCCGATCGGCGCGCCTTCGCGAGAGGTGTTGAAATAATCCCCGTTAACTCCCGCCACAGCCCCGGTTTCTTTGGCCATGCCTTCCGTGCTTTGCCGTGTCGTGAACTGCCCTCCTTTGCCTGTCATGACATCCAGCTTTACATACTGGTTGTTAAGATCAACACGAACGACATCCGCTAATGCCGTTCCCGAGGAGGTACTATACCGGTATTTCATCAAAATAGCCCCCGAAGTGAGGATTTCCTCCCCAAGCTTGACCGCGGAGGCGGCGCTGGCCACCGAACCTCCTGTCCAATTTAACGGCACAAAGCCGCCCGTTCCTATGACCGGCCCAATCCACAATATGCCTGCAAGCGATATAATCGCCCATTTTCTTCCTCGGCCTGTCCCGTTGTCCGTTTGTTTGGTGCGACGCAAAACCATTTGGATTTTAACTCTCCCATCTGCATGCTTATTTAAATAGAAAAATATTGGTATGGATAGCAGTCTCAAAATTGTTGCCCTAGTTATAATAGACTAAAAAATTAGCAAAAAGTTACGGAATCTCGCGAATTTCCTGGTTTAATGTCTATCCGGGTTCAATCCCGCCCACTTATTGACAGGTGCATGGCCTCCTTCTATAATCAACTTGAACTAATGAGTTCAAATTATACTAATTGGTTTAAATGTTTGTTTATTTTAGGGGAGGATGTAGTTGAGAATGAGCAAAAATAAAATTCCACTCTTACTGTCAGCCATACTGGTCATCACTGTCGTTGCAGCCGGTTGTTCAGCGGAACAGCCCGCTTCGGATGCCGCAGCCGATGCCAGCGCCAGCGGAACCGCTGTAAATACGATGGTTGTCAAAAAAGAACCGCTGAACACGGTGTATGACCTTTCCGGCACACTGCAGGCCTACGAGGAGCGGGCCATTTCTTTTGAAATCGGCGGACGGGTCGCAGCGGCCTCCCTTGCAGCAGGAGCTTCAGTCAGCAAGGGCAGCATCCTTGCCCAACTGGATCAAGCGGATTACCGGCTCCAACTTGCACAAGCGGACGCCTCCATTCAAGAGGCACAGGCAGCAGTAACGAATGCGGAAGCAGGCATCCGTTCGGCGGGTTCTTCACTCGCATCGGCTGAGGCCCAGGTTGAAAGCGCCGAAGCCAACGTACGCAAAGTACATAAGGGTGCACGGGAACAGGAGAGAGCACAGGCTCAGGCTGCTGTAGGCAAGGCACAAAGCGCTTATGACAAAGCCAAGGCCGATGCCGACCGCATTCGTAAGCTGTATGAAGCAGGAGCGGCTTCCGCCTCGGAGAACGAGAGTGCCCAGCTTCAGCTGGTCAGTGCCGAGAAGGATCTGGAGACCGCCCGTGAGTCGTTCTCTCTGCTGCAGGAAGGAGCCACTGCTGAAGATACGGATGCTGCCAATGCCACGCTGAAGGAAGCACTTGCAGGCAAGTCCAGCGCCTCCGCAGCGCAGTTGCAGGCCCAGTCCTCCAAAGAACAGGCTGCCGCAGGTTATGAAAAGGCAAAGGTTGCCAAGGAGCAGGCGGAACTGGCCCTGTCCCGCACAACGCTGTCGGCACCTTTTAACGGCGCCGTACTGGAGAAGCTAATCGAGCCCGGAGAGCTGGTCTCTTCCGGTCAGACCGTCTACCGGATCGGCAGCATTGACCGGTTGAAGGTGCTGCTCCCTGTTCCGGACAGTGAAATTCAGGATTGGAAAAAGGGGCAGCAGGTTGCCATCAGTCTGTATGGTGAAACCCGGACCGCGACGGTGTCCGCCATCTACGCCTCTACTAATGCAAGCACCGGGACGATCAACGTCGAGGTTGTCATTCCGAATTCATCACATGACTGGCTGCCGGGACAGGTTGTAAAAGCCGCGCGTGAGCTGTCAGACAAACAGGGAGTTCTGGTCCCAGTTGAAGCGGTGATTCAGACTGGAGATCAGCCTTATGTATTCAAGGAGGTTGAAGGCAAAGCCGTCAAAACAAATGTCGAGTTGGGCGGACAAATGACTGACAATAAGCTGCAGATTGTCTCGGGGCTCAGCGAGGGGGACCGCATCGTAACGAAAGGCGCCGCCTCTCTCTTTAACGGGGATGCGCTCCGGGAAACAGGAGGCGGCAGCGAATGATCGCGTATTTCGTGAAAAAACGCAAAATTACGATCCTTTTCTTCCTGATGGCCGTTCTTGTCGGGGCGTTCAGCTTCATGCAGCTCCCCCGTCAGGAAATGCCGGATGTCGTCGTCAGACAGGCTATGGTAACCACCATTTACCCTGGGGCTGCGCCGCAGAAGGTCGAGCAGACGGTCACCAAAAAACTGGAGCAGCGAATCAAGGAGGTTAAAGGAGTGGGCAACATAACTTCGACCTCCGCAAACGGATTTTCGTCCATTCTGGTTGAAACCGAGGGTGACGCCAAGCCGGAAACCGTCTGGGACGAAATGCGCAAGAAAGTGCAGGACGCCCAATCCGACCTGCCGGAGGATGCCGAGGTGCCTGTGATTAACGATAATCTTGCCAGCTCCTTTATCGGCTCCTATGCCATCATGGCGGACTCCCGAGATTCCCTGTATAACCTGAACAGCTTGATGACAAGCTGGGAGGATCAGCTTGGAGCGCTTGATGGCGTTTCCGATGTGACGATTTCCGGCCTGCCGGATCAAGAGGTCAAGATTGCGATCGACACACAGAAGCTCCAGCAGTACCAGCTGCCCTGGGGGCGGGTTGTGCAGGCCGTTCAAGCCCGCATGGATCTGGTTCCGACCGGTGATGTGGAATTTAATGACCGAACCTACCAGCTTATCGTAAAAGAAGCCTCAGACCCGCAGGAGCTGAGCAGGCTCCTGATCACCCGCACAGAATCGGGATCCCCTGTGTATCTGAGTGATATAGGAACCGTTCAGCTCACTCATGCCGATGCGGATGTTTATGCATACGCGGAAGGCAAACCGGCTATCCGCATTTCACTCGGCGCAGAGACGGGTACGGACATTCGAACGATGAACGAGAGGGTCAACGCCAAACTTGCCGAGTTGCAAAAAACACTCCCTGAAGATGTGAAATTCGTTACCCTGTTTGCACAGAAGGACAATGTCGATGAAATCTTCGCCGACCTGTCCCGTGAAACACTTATGGCGATCGCAGCCGTAATCCTCATCTGTACCTTGGGATTAAACCTGCTGACTTCTTCATTTGTCGCTTTGGCTATCCCCGTCTCGGTGGCTATTGCCATGATCTTTCTTCCGATGCTTGGGGTCACCCTTAACCAAATTTCCGTGGTCGGGCTGATCATCGTGCTCGGCATTCTGGTGGACGACGCCGTCGTCGTGAATGACAATATCGAGCGCAGGTTAACGGATTTGGGAGAATCCCCGGCCGAGGCAGCCGTGAACGGTACCAAGGAGGTGGCGGTATCGATATTGACGGCCACGCTCGCGACCATTTCGGCATTTATGCCTCTGATGTTCCTCAGCGGGGATGTCGGCGCGTTCATCAAACCGATCCCGGTCGTGATTTCGTTGGCCATGCTGGCCTCCATGCTCATGTCCCTGGCCATCATCCCCATTTTTCGGGAATGGTACGAAACACGCAGACCCCGCAAGCGCAAGGATAAAACAGCCAAACCAGCCGGGCTGCTGGGCCATCAAATTCAGAGCCTGACTCATCTCTACTCCGGTAGAATCATGACTAAAGTGGTGAAAAGGCCGCTGTTTACCGGCCTCGCCGGGCTGCTCATTGGGACAGCCGCCTACGGTCTTGTGCTGTTTACGCCGATTGAGCTTTTCCCAGAAGCTGAGGACCCGCATATAACCATCAAGATTACGATGCCTGTCGGGACTTCGCTCTCGGAAACGGACCGTGTGGTACAGGAAATCGCCGGTTGGGTAAAGCAGCAGCCGGAAACTGAGAAGGTAGCCTTTGCCGCTGGAGGCGGCGCGCCGCAGCTTTACAGTGACCTGGATGGTAGCACTGCTTCAAAAGAAGGAGACATTTATGGTCAGATTACCGTTGTTGGCAAAGAACACAGCTTTGACCTCGACAAGACACCTGAAGCCTGGAGCAGGCATTTTGATGAATACTATCCGGGAATTACGATTACAGAAAGTATTCCACGCCTCGGAATCCCTGTTGGCAAGCCTGTATCTGTTCGCATTTCCGGCCCGGAAACCGGGGAGCTGCAGGCACTTACCCAGCAGGTGCGGGAGTCCATAGCTTCTATAGACGGTACGACAGGAATTACGGATGACATGGGGATCGAGCGCTACGCCCTGAACCTTGAGGTCAATCAGCAGGCTATGGACCAGTACCAGGTCAGCTATGCCGACTTGACCCAAACGCTGCTGTTGCTGAATGAGGGGCTGGACGCAAGCCAGTTTGATACCGGCTCGGAGCTGATTGACATCAAGGTGTATCTGAATCAGGACAATACAGACCCGAATGTGCTGCTTCAGCAGCTTAGTGTGACCAACACCTCCGGCACGCAAATTCCGTTGTCGCAGCTTGTACAGGTCAAACCATCCTTTGCCATCCAGCAGATCAGTCATTATAATCTGGAGCGGACGGTTACCGTTGAGGCGGATCTGGATGGGCGGACGGCCACGGATGCTGCTGCGGATGTGCAAACAAAGCTAGCGAAAATTTCATTCCCGGAGGGATACTCCTGGGAGATCGGCGGCGAAACCTCGGATCAGAACGAAATTTTTGCCGATTTGGGCACACTGTCGATTATTGTTGTCTTTTTGATTTTAATTTTGATTACGATCCAGTTCTATTCCATTGCGATTCCGCTGATTATTATGACAACCGTCTACCTGGCAGCCGCAGGCGGGATTCTTGGAATATTCCTGACAGGTATGCCGATTGGCTTCATGAGCATTATGGGCATCATTGCACTTGCCGGCATCGTTGTGCGGAACGGCATCGTGATGATTGAATTTATCGAGGATGCCCGCCATGAGGGTGCAGAGCTTGAAGATGCGGTTATACAGGCGACAGCCGCCCGTTTCCGGCCGATTTTGCTGACGTCACTCACCGCCATTGTGGGGATGATCCCGATCGCGCTGCTGGGCAGCCTGCTTTTCAAGCCGCTCGCGTATGCCATTATTTTCGGCCTGCTGTTCTCTACACTCCTGACATTGTTTGTGGTACCATCTCTTTATATGCTGATGGCTAAATACAAGCTAAGACGCAAGCATCTCAAGGAAAAGAGAGCCATTGCGGAGCTTGATGCTTCTGACACTAGGTATCTGCAGCAGTAAAGTATCGACTAGGTATCGCGGGGAGGAATACAAACTTGGATAACAAGAGAGATGATATTGTACAGGCGGCCATTCGGCTCTTCTCCAAAAAGGGCTTTGCTGCGACCTCTGTCGAAGAAATAGCCAAAGAAAGCGGGATGGCCAAGGCTTCCTTCTATAAATATTTTCAGGGGAAGCATGAGCTGCCTTTGGCTATTTGCTTCAAAATGGAAGAGGAAATCGGGAAAGATATTAAAGCTTTGTACAGCCAGACAGGACTCTCATCCAGGGATAAGCTTCTTCGGTTAATTAAAATCTATCTGAATAACATTATCGGCAATAAAGTTTATCTTCTGATTATTACCGAACCGTTCCCGGCCAATACCCATGATGAGCCGACAAACGAGGCTTTACAGGAACATGAGAAACGGATCTTTTTGTGGATTCGCGATTGTCTGCTTGATGTGTACGGCCCCGATGTGGAAGGACATATCTGGGATATCACATTTATTTTAATGAGCGTAACCTTTGAATATATCCGGGTGTTCGAAGAGCGCATGGAACAGAAAAGTATCGACAAGCTGGCAGACTTTTTACTTTATATCACCGATTCTCTGATTGCAGGAGTGCGTCAGCAGAGCGAACCCCCCAGCTTCTTATGGGGATTGGAGGCCTGGTTTACCAGCAGTAGAGGACCTGACCCTCTCCAGGAAGGGAAAAAAATTGCCAGCTTGCTCGAAAAATTGGAAGCGAAGCTTATGCGCTTAAGCTTGGGAGATAGCAATAAGCAGGAGTTTCTGGACATTATCAGCCAGTTGAGGAAGGAGACCTCAGCGGACGATGCCTCTACTGGGCTGCTTAAGGCGCTGCTGTCGTACCTGGAGCAACTGGATGAGCTAAAGGAAGATTGTGCGAAGCTGAGAGATTTGTTGGATTTGTGAGAATAATAAAGACGACTGAGCACATTCAGTCGTCTTTTTATTTGAATAATATGAGTAAAGTTAATTGTATTAAAGTCCGGCTTGTTCCTTAAGGACCTCAGCCTTATCGACACGCTCCCATGGCAGATCCAGATCTGTACGGCCAAAGTGCCCATAAGCAGCTGTTTGCTTGTAGATCGGACGACGCAGATCCAACATGCGGATAATGCCTGCAGGACGAAGGTCAAAGTTGTTGCGGATTAGCTCAACCAGCTTATCGTCGCTGATTTTTCCTGTTCCGTAAGTATCCACGTTAATGGAGACCGGTGTTGCCACACCAATCGCATAAGCAAGCTGAATTTCGACTTTATCGGCCAGACCTGCTGCGACGAGGTTCTTGGCAACATAACGCGCTGCATACGCTGCAGAACGGTCAACTTTTGTCGGATCTTTACCGGAGAAAGCTCCACCGCCATGGCGTGCATAGCCACCATAGGTGTCTACAATAATTTTGCGGCCAGTCAGGCCTGCATCTCCTTGCGGTCCGCCAATAACGAAACGGCCGGTTGGATTAATGTAATATTTTGTTTGATCATCGAGCAATTCTGCAGGTACTACCGGCAAAATAACGTGCTCTTTGATATCCTTTTGAATTTGCTCCAGGGTGGCTTCCTCTGCATGCTGTGTGGATACGACAATCGTGTCGATACGTACCGGCTTGCCGTCTTCGTACTCCACAGTGACCTGAGTTTTTCCATCCGGACGCAGGTAGTTCAAAGCACCGTTCTTGCGAACCTCAGAGAGACGGCGCGCAATGCGGTGAGACATGGCGATTGGCAGAGGCATGAGTTCAGGCGTCTCGTTTGTTGCAAAACCGAACATCAGGCCTTGGTCACCTGCGCCGATGTTTTCCGTCTCCTTGTCCATCTCGGCGGGATCACGGCTTTCCAAGGCAGCATTTACCCCTTGAGCAATGTCGGGAGACTGTTCGTTCAAAGAAGTAAGTACTGCGCATGTGTTATAGTCAAAACCATATTTAGCCCGTGTATAACCAATTTCCTTTACAGTATTGCGTACAATAGATGGGATATCTACATATTCCGACTTTGTGCTGATTTCCCCAATGACCAGAACCAGCCCTGTAGCTACTGATACCTCACATGCTACACGTGCATTTGGATCATTAGCAAGGAATGCGTCCAAAACAGCGTCCGAAATCTGGTCACAGATTTTATCCGGATGGCCTTCCGTTACGGATTCGGACGTAAAAAGGTGACGGCCCTTTACAGACATGAATATTAAACCTCCCGCTAGAGAAATAATGATTATGGCATACATATTTAATGTCGTACAGCATATGCACTCATATGCCCAGCAGTGCCCAGTACAATTATCCGTATTCAAAAAATGAACCTTTTCCGAGTGGAAAAGGTTGCACAAGCCTCAACTGCCATATTAGCGCATTTGAGATATGGTGTCAATTGAATTGAAACTAAGGATCACAATAAGTTCTTTATCAGCAATGAAGTGTTTGTTACATTAGACCAAGCCTTGATAACTCACCTTCTGCACTTTGAATCAAACGCTTGGTAATTTGCCCTCCAACGGACCCGTTTTCACGGGAAGTTAAATTGCGCCACTCAACTGTACCCGCACCTGGTAAAGCCGAACCCAATTCCCCTGCAAATTCAGTATCAGATGATCCATTCGCCGAGCCTGCATATAAAGGGTTGTGTACAGGCAATCCTAATTCCGCAGCAATTTCATATTTCATTTCCTGCAGCATGCCCCTGCTTGCAGGCACGATATGATTCCGACGTTTTCCCGGCATTTGTGCCACCTCCATACAAGTGTAGTATGGATATTTTGCCGAGAACGAGCAGTATTCAGCCATGTACTTATTGCTAAATAAGGCAAATGAAATCAAGAAAATGAGGTCTACAAGAAACTGAAATCTAATGATTTCTTTTTTACTGAACTGAATAGCCTCCACGAACCATGACTGTTACGTTATAAGTCTGCCCTTCTTGCACCTGTATCCCTCTGCCGTCACGTGGGAAAGATAACAGATGATTTTTCTTTACCGCTTGATTATGGAATATTTCTGTTCCATCTGTAATATCAATGGCCCCGCTGGCATCCATACTATAGACAACAGCATAGCCATTACGAACGATGAACTCTGCACCCGCTTTGGCAATAAGCTTTTTACCTGGTTTTAGTTCGACTACCTTAACTTCATTATTGGCAGCAGTTGTAGTGTCAGTAGGTGCGCTCGCAGATGGAACGGTTGTCTTTGTTGCCTCATCTTTCTTATCTGACGTTGTATTGCTACCACTCGACAGAACATTTCCCCCAAGTGCTTTGGCGATCTGTTCATCTACGTAGCTCTTGGTTACGACCGGATCATCTGCCGTTCCCGGCTGTCCCCCGCCGGAAGCGCCGTTTGCCGAATTATTCAGCACCGTTCCCGCCAGAATACCTCCGCCAACCAGAATGACTGCCAATGCTGCTTTATAACCGGATTTCATGTTTTGCCTCCCGCACATTTCAAATAAAACTCTTAATCTATTAGATAATTAACCTTATCATAATAGGTTTGTATAAAGAGGACAAGAAAAAAATCCCCTGCAATAGGGGATTTTTTTCTGAGTGCTCCGGGTTAACCTTGTGTACCAGCTCCGGCAAGCCATGGCTTCTCATAAGCCATTTTGGCGTTATCGAGATTAGTCACAAGAGTTGTCATTTGTTGTTTCAGAGATTCAAGCTGAAGCTCTGCTTGGAACACTTCATATTCTGTGGACATGCCAAGCTCAAAACGCTTTTTCGTCATATCAAGAGCACTTTGTGCGCTTGTCATGGAAGCTTGCAGTTGTGCATATTGTGTTTCGAGAGTCTTAATCTGATCATAGGTCTGCCGAACTGCATCTTCTAATTGTTTTTTGGCATCTGCTGCGCTGATTTTTTTCAAATCAACATTTATTTCTTTGTTTTCAAAAGCGTTATCGGTAGCTCCAGTAAAGTTAAAATAATTAATATCTAGTTCAGCTTGCTCGATCCCCCGCTCCGCCATCCATACGGTAGGGCTATCAGCCTGAACACGTCCAACGTGGGCTTCTACGTCATCCTCAAACACTTCAAACTTAGGGATATCCGTCACTTCGTATTTTTGGTCAGCTTTATAACCAATTAATGCATTTAAGGATCGGTAAGCATCATCCAAACTTTTAGCTGCTACCTCTTGTGCAGCCTTTTGTTGTGTCAGTGTATTTTGAGCTTGGGTTACATCATAGTCACTGGCCATTTGGTTGTCCCGCTTAGTCTGTGCGATACGCAGCTTCCACTCCGCATCAGCTACATTCAGATCGGCAATACGTTTTTTCTCAATAGCATCAATGATCCCATTATATTTATTTTTGACCTGAAGACCGGCGCCATCCTTCTCAGTCTGCAATTTCTTTTGGGATATAGAATAGTTAATTTGCTGTTGGCTATAATTATTGAACGCCGCATTAGCTGCATCATTGGTTCCGTTGCGTGGAGGGATAAAGTCGATATCATCTGCAGCATCCTCCAAGCTGTTGTTTAGTGCCTTAAGGGACGCTTCCTGTGACTTGATAGAATTACTGTTGCTAACCGCAAGCGCTACTGCATCTTTATAAGCAAGCGGTTCTGTATTCGTTTCATAAGTGGCATACGTGCTTGTAACAGCAGTTTCAAGCGGATTAAGGCTGTTTTGAGCAGCAGGTGAGTTTTGATCAGTAGTTGTGGTTTGAGCTGTTTCAATCTTTACCGTCGAAGCTGCTGCATCCCAATTTACTTTGGCGCCTAACGATTCACCGACAAAACGCAGCGGGACATAGGTTGAGCCATTTATTGCCTTAGCGGGTGTAGCCAAAGCAATGGATTGCCCATTTTTATAAGCAGTGGTGCTGTTAATACGAAACTCAAGTGTGTCCGAACCTTTAGCCGCAGTAATTTTGTGGTTCGCTTCGTCGTAGCTTACTTGAGCACCAAGAGATTCAAAAATGGCCCGAAATGGAACCAAAGTTACATTATGATTTAATACAGGCTGCTGAGTATAAGATTGGGTCACTCCATTAATGACTACCTTAATGTTGTTAGCCGCTGCAGCAGAACCTATGCCAGATACAACTGAGGATAGTAATACCGTGGACAATAAAGCCGAGCCTAGTCGTTTCATATCAAGGAATACCTCCAAATCTAAATAAAGAATAAGGAATGAAGAAAGTATAAAACCACATCATATTGTGCATATTATTGAAAAAAGGGTTCCATAAAGGAACCCCTTTCTCATTATTAAAATGTGCTAAGAACTAATTACTTTTGGGAAACTGTAACTGTTTTAGCAGTTGCGTCGTAGTTAACAGTTGCTCCCAGAGCTTGTGCTACGAAAGTCATAGGCAGCATTGTGCGGTTGTTCTTAGTAACTGCTTTAACGTCCATAGTGATTACAGTACCGTTAATAGTCAGTTTGTTAGTGTTCAGTTTGATTTGTGCTACGCGGTCACCCTTGATCAGAGTTACTGTAGAAGTAGCTTTATCAAACAGAATGTCTTTAGGACCTACACCCAGAGCGTCAGCAACGTAACGAACTGGCAGGTAAGTACGAGAGTTCTCAATGTAAGGAGCAACGTCAGCCGTTTTGGTTTCACCGTTAACAGTGTAAGAAGTGCTGTTGATTGTGAATACAGTCGACAAGTTTTGATCGTTAGGAGCTGGAGTCGAAACAGTTGCGATTGCTACTTTAGCAGCTGCATCGTTGTCAGCCCATTTCGTGTAAGCTTCAGTTTCAGAAACTGCGCTACCACGAACGTCCAGAGTGATGTCGCCTTCTGGAACAGTACGATCCAGATCAATAGTTACGCCAGATACAGTGATTGTGCTAGCAGCAGTGCTGTCAGAATCAACTGTGAACAGCACTCTGTTATCGTCAGAAGCTCTTCTTACGTTGGAGATCTTAGCATCGCCGGAAGTTACTTCAACTTTTGGAGTAGAAGTGAAGTATACACCGTTTGGCAGATCCAGAATCACTGTGCCGTCATCTTCCAGTGCCTCAGCTTGGCCTTCAGTCAGCGTGAAGCTGGAAGCTGTTTGACCAGTAGCACCGATGATTACGTTAGGCTTGCTGGATGCTGCTGCAGTGATAGGAGCTACTGCTTTAGCAACAACTACTTCACCTTCAACACCGGCGTTGCCGCCAACAGTAACTTTCACATCACCTGTGAAGTTGCTAGCCAGTGCCAGTTCCAGATCTTCAAATTCCAGAGTTGCTTCGTCAGTGTCGCTGCTGCTTCTTGTAACTGTGTACTTCGCTGTACGACGATCTGTACCAGTGTAACCAGCAAATTTCAGTGTAACACCTTCGTCTTTGATTGTTTCTTTTCCACCAGGAGCTTCAAGGTTACGGTAGTCCGGAGCAGCCGCATCTGTATAAACCGCTTTATAAACAGGCTGCCATGCTGCGCCTTCTGGCAGTGTCAGTTCAAGTGTACGGCCGTTAACCAAGCTCTCGCCAATAGTTTCAGTCAACTTAATATCTGCTACTTCTTGCTCATCTTTACCTGCAGTGATTGTTGGAGCATCAGCTGCAGAAAGTGTGCTGCCATAGTCGCCGTAAGTACCGATTTTAGCGCTGCTTACGTTAGTGCTTGTTTTACCGGAAATACTAGCATTAATGTCGCCAGTTTTCACTGAACTGGAGTCATCAACTTCAAAATCGAAAGGAATTTCGAATTTGGTTGCTTTTGTAGATGCAGCGCCATCATACGTAATTACCAATTCACGGCCATTATCGCCGTTCGGATTAAATTTCAGACCTTTAGGATCAGCATCACCGTAGATGACATCAACGTCATCGCGAAGAGATGTCCAAGAATATCCGCTAGGAAGCTTGATTTTCACTTCTGTCTTAGTTGAGAATGCACCAGCTTTTGGCTCTTCCAGAACGATTTTTGGAGTGAATCTGTTGTTGGAAGTATCCAAGCTTGAGAATGCCAGGTTCAGATCATCAGAGTCGGTGATTTTAGCAACCGTTGCTTTACCAGCTGGGAATACACTAGATGGCGAAGTTTCAAATGAAACTTCAGCATCATCGTTTTCGCCCTCATCAACCCAGATTTTACCCAGACGCAATGTGAAGGTAGCAGGGTCTCCAGTAACCTCTTTCGTAGGACCATTGTAGATTACTTCGATACGATCCGAATCTTTCAAACGTGCTGTGAAATCACTTTGCACAAGGCCCGCTGGTTTAGTCAAAGAAATACCGTTGTCAGCACCTGTAATTGGGAAAGACTTGAAGTTGTAAACTGTGCTCCCGATTGTGTTGTAAGTATCACCAGTTACATTGGTTTTAGCTTGTTCATTAGTCGCAATATCATAATCCAATTTAATTGCGACGGAATCACCTTTTACAAGTGTAGTTCCTTCAGGAATTGTAAATGTTACAGAACCCATTGCGGCAACTCCATTGTCGCTAACAGTTGGAGTGTTAGTAGGCTTAATTTCTCCGCCGCCAGCAGCGTGGATAGCAGTTGGAGCAGTCAGTGCTGCTACAGGTGCTGCTACGCCAGCAACCAGAGTTGCAGTAGCAAGCACGTTGATCATTTTCTTGTTAAACTTTGTCATAACCTTTTTTTCTCCTCCTTGAATATCATGCAATACAATATTCTTTTCTTTGTGTCGGATCTTGTCACTCATCAGTCGTTACACCTCCTTTCCGAGCTCTCATAACCCTTATAAAATGATATCTGTGACAATATCACAGAAGCTTGGAATCAAGATAATAAAGAAAGCGTACATATCACAACTTACTCCAGTATTATACAATGTCATTACAATGTCGTAAAGAATTTTTTTATCACTTTTTGTCTTTTCGAGATTGTAACCCCTCTGCATCATACTCACACAATTAGACGTGGTGAGTTTCTAAAAAGTTGCGTCCTTTTAAAAAAAGTTTTTGATTTTTTTAAAAAATATGTACTCGCCTTCTTACAGTCATAATTATACTCCCTAGCCTTATCTAGCGTCATCCAACAATTATTCCCTTCCTCTCCTAATATCTACAAATAGGAGGTGCAGAATGATGCGTATTGGGGTTAAAACGCACCATCCTGCCCAGGAGAGGTAAAGCACATACAAAGTACAACAAATCAGCAATCTGCTAATTACTCCAACATTACATGCCTCATATCAACATATGCCAAGCAGGCAGCTATTATTCTACTGTTTTACAACAGTTACCTGCGCACCGTCAGTAAGCATGCTTGCGCCCTTCACAACGATCTGCTGGCCTTCTGAGAGCCCTTCAGTCACTTCTACCTGTTCTGCGCTCTCTTCTCCAGTCTGAATCTTCACTTGTTTGGCGACATTTCCTTCTATTATATATACGAATTTTTCGCCAGCTTTTTCAGAAACAGCTGCCTGTGGAATAAGCAGACCTTCTGCTGCCCCGGACTGGATATACACATTGGCGACCATGCCCGCTTTAAGCGTATTAGAAGGATTCTCTATAGAGATTTCAACAGGGTAAGCCTTCAGATCCTGATCCATGACAGAGTTGATGGCAGTGACCTTGGCGTTAATATTCTTTTCCAGGGAAGGGATACCAACTGTAACAGAGGAACCAACCTTGACGTTCATCATTTCAGACTCAGCCAAATTCACCTTCACAAGGATCGGATTCGTATTCGCAATCGTAACAACAGATGATTGTGAGCTCACAATCTGCCCAACATTTCCGTTGAAAGCCGAAATCGTTCCGGACATAGGAGCCTTCACCGTTGCGTCGGCCAACTGGCTGCGAGCTGTCTCAAGGGCAGAACGCGACTGTTCAACATTAGCCTGGGCTACATCCACACCGGCGCTTTTACGGGCCAGCTCAAGTGATTTCAAGGAGTTTTGGTATGTCGTTTGAGCACTTTCTAATGAAGATTGTGCGTTGCTCAGCGTCAGCTTGGCATTATCCAGCGCGCTTTGCGCCTGTCTTGCAGTTGTCTGTGCCTGCTCCAGCTCGGTCTGGGATACAGCACCTGCCGCAAACAACTGCTGTGTGCGGTTCAGGTTGTTCTGCGCATCCCGCAGTGAGCTCTCGGCATCTTTAATGGAGTTATTCGCCTGATCTATGGAGCTTTGCTGCTGAACAAGGGCAGCCTTCGCCTGATCAACGCTGGATTCCGACTGCTGCACCGACTGGTCAGAGCTGCTTTGAGCCTGTTTCAGATTGGCAAGAGCAACGTTGTAGGATTCCTGGGACTGCTTGATGCTGTCCCGGATATCCTTTTGATCAAGGGTAAACAATACCTGCCCCTTGCTTACAGTCTGACCGATTTTCAAATTGATGCTCTGAATCGTACCGTTAATTTTCGGAGCTACCTGAACGGTTTTATTGGGAGCCAGAGTACCGACAACACCTGCCTGTGCTTCTATGCTGCCTCTCGTTACTTTGCCGACTTCAACAGACACGGCCGTTTGCTCAGCTGGCGCGGCCGCAGGGGGTTCAGCCCCCCCCGAGCAGCCGGTCAGCGCAATGGACAAGGCCAGAGCCGAGGCCGATAACAATACTGCGCTTTTTTTATTCATGGTTTTCCCACCTCACTATGTCCTTCATTATCTATTAGACCTGCACATTGCCTTGCTGAAGCTTCCCCTGCTTCTTTGCTTCTCTTTTCTGCTGGCGTTTCAACTTGCGGTTATTGCGTCTAATTGTAATATTATCAAACAAAATATATACGACAGGAATCAGAATCAACGTAATGACCGACGCGAAAGAAAGACCAAATACAACGACAACTGCCATAGGCGCCATAGACTCGTTCGCCGGGTCACTGGAAAGCACCATTGGCAACAGGGCAAGAACCGTCGCAAGCGTAGTCATCAGGATTGGCCGCAGCCGTTCAGAAGCCGCGTGCAGTATCGCCTTGTCCCTTTCCACCCCTTCTTTACGAAGTTGAATAACAAAGTCAATCAATACAATCGCATTGTTAACAACAAGTCCGGCGAGCATGATATATCCGACAAAGGCCATAACACTCAACGCAGTCCCTGTCAAAACCAGTCCCAGAACAACACCTATAAAAGTCGGCGGGATCGAGAACATGATGATAAACGGCGTAAACAAAGATTCAAATTGCCCGGCCATAACCATGTAAATCAGAACTACGGACAGTAAAAGCGCAATGCCGAGACTTACAAAAGACTCCATCATCTGTTCCGCTTCCCCGCCGCCTGTATCTGCCGAATAACCTTCAGGCATCGACAGATTATTCAACAGCTTGGTTACGTCCTGATTGACACTAACCGTATCTCTGCCATCAATATCAGCCGTAACTTCAACTTGACGGGTCTGATTTTCACGAGTAATCGTGACAGGAACTTCAATCCGTTTCAAACTCGCAATAGAAGATAGTGGTACATCAAAGCCCTGTGCAGTGGTAATCCGTAAAGTTTCAAGATAAGAGAAATCCTCCTTGAACTGCTTAGGCATAGAAATCTCTACATCAATCTGATCGTCCCCAGTACTATAGGTCGTAGCAACCGAGCCATTAAAGGTAGTCCGCAGCGCCGATAGTATCTGTGATGTAGACAACCCATATTGTGCTGCCAACTGACGATTAACGGTCACCTGGTATTCTTCACGCGCTTCGTCCAAAGTACTTTTAACGTTAACCGTTCCCTCAATATTGCTAACCTCTTTGACAAGCTGATCCGAAAGCTCGCGCAGCACTTCCATATCGTCGCCTTTGAGATTGATTTGTACAGGTGAACCGCTTGAGAATCCTTGAGCAGCGCTAAGAGTTACATCTGCATCCGGAATATTGGTGATCTTCTCCCTGAGCTCCGATACGACTTGGTCCGTTGAACGAGAGCGCTCATCAACAAGCGTGACACTCAATGTGGCCGCATTTGTCGGATTGCTGAAGCTAAATCCTCCCGCCGAACCGACCGTTGCCGTCATCTTCTCCAGCTCAGGGATATTCATAACTTCTTTCTCAATTTGCTGAACGGCGCTGTTGGTTTCCTCCAGCTTGGTTCCGTCCGGCATTTCCAGCGATATACTGAATTCTCCCAAATCTTGAGACGGGATAAACTCAGACTTAACCATTGGGGTCAACGCGCCTGCACCTACAAACATAAGAATGGTTATCGCAAGCACACTTTTTCTGTGATGGATACTCCATTCCAACGTCTTGCTGTAACCATTTTTGAACTTTTCGAACCCGATATTAAACCATACGATTGGGTTGAAACCACGGTAATTGCCCGAGGTATAAACCGACTCGTCCGGAAGCTGCGGCAGCCAGCGTGAGCTGAGCATCGGAACAATCAGCAAGGAAACAAGCAATGCTGCAATGTGTGAAAAAATAACCGTTAAAGCGAGTGGCTTGAAGAGCTCACCTGCAATTCCATCTACGAAAACAATTGGCAGGAAAACAACAATCTGTGCAAGCGCCGATGCCATAACGGCATTACCAACCTGCTTGGAACCTTCAATGGCACCCTGCAGCATGCTTTTTCCTTCATGCCTCTGTCTGAAAATATTCTCAATGATAACGACCGCAAAGTCTACAAAGGAACCAAGTCCCAGAAGCAAACCACTGAGCGAGATAACATTGATGGTCTGGTCCGTGAAATACATCATTAAGAATGTCGCTACAAATGAAATCGGAATAACGATGGCTGCAATGATCGTTGAACGAACGCTGTTCAGGAACAGCAAAAGGACGATAGCTGCAATCACAAGACCGAGTATAGCATGTTCCACCAACAGGTGGACTGAATCGCTGACAGGCTCGGAAGAATCCGTAACCAGCTCAAGCTTGGTGCCTTCAGGAAGCTCCTGCCGGATCGAATCCAGACGTTCTTTTACGGCATTCGCAATTTGCAGTGTGTTGCCGCCGGATGCTTTAGTAACTCCAATATTGATACTCGGTTGCCCGTTGTATGTGGAAATAGAAGTTACATCAGAGTAAGAATCCTCTACTGTAGCAATATCTTTAAGCTTAACGGTCCCCGAACCCGCTGAAATCGGGATTTCCTTCATTTCTGAAACAGCCTGATATTCGCCATCAACACGTATTTGAACCTCAGTGCTGCCCTTGGTCACTGCTCCGGCCGAACCTGATTGGTTATTGGCCGCCAGCGCCTGGCTTACCTGATCCAGGGTAATTCCGTAGCTTTCCAATTTAGCAGGATCCAAATGAATGCGAATCAGTCTGTCTTGTCCACCTGTCACACTTACGGATGCCACACCCGCTATTCTTTCAAGCTGGGGCTGAATCACATCTTCCGCGATAGGCTGTAATGAATTAACATCCTGCTCCCCTGTGAATGCAAGATTGATAATAGGGGTCGCATTTAAATCAAGCTTCAAGATTCTAGGGGAATTGGCCGAATCAGGTAAAGAGTCCCTAACCCCATCCAAGCTATCCCTGATATCCAATGTAGCCTGATCCAGATCTACCCCCCAATTGAATTGGATCATGACCATGGATGAACCTTCCTGCGATTGAGAACTGATCGTATCTACGTTCTCTACCGACGCAAGGTTGCCTTCAATCGGCTTACTCACCAATTCTTCTACTTCAGATGGCGTTGCCCCTGGTATGCTTGTGACAACAGCAACAACAGGAAACTCTAGCTCCGGCATCTGTTCAACAGGCAACTTTTGAACAAATATACCGCCCCCGATCAATAAAGCCACGATCAGCATAAAGACGGTTACGGGCCGGCGTATTGAAAACTGTGACATCTCCTCACTCCCCATATGATCTCTATATAAGTATAGATTGCCATACCTTCGATACTACGCTCTTTCAAGCAAAGAGGTTTCAGGTTGGCAGGCAAAATTTATATATTTTTTTAGAACCATTACAATTTGAAATAAATGCTCAAAACTAGGCCCTTGCCACCTATTATGGCATAGTTCGCTCAGCCTAGTCAAATACCTCTAATTAGCAAAAGCACCCCTATCTTGCTGCATAAATTATGGAAGCATTTATGCAGCAAGAGGGATGCATTCTCAAACTTTTCTTCAAACTATATGCTTGTTTATATTACATCTTTGGCAGTTTCTTAGTAGATGCCATTACCTTCGCCACAATAATTGCCGCATCACCGCGGAGAGTAAAGGACTTAGGATTGAAATTATTTCCCTTGCTCGCATCCTTAGCATCAACAGGAGAGCCTGTAATGAACCCTTTCTGAGCAATTGCCAATACGGATGCAGCGGCATAATAGTCGATATCCTTATAATCCTTGAAGTACTTGGACAATCCTTTGTCAATCGTTGCCCGATTCGTTTGCAGCTTGAGATTCAAAGCTTTGGCGATAATCACAGCCGCATCCTGGCGTGTTATGTTGCTTTCCGGATCAAATACACCAGGCTGAATGCCTTTAACGATCCCCGCTCTTGCTGCTGTTTCAACATAACGGAAATCCCAAAGATTGTTGGTATAGCTTCTCGAAACATCATTGAAAGACAGATCTCCCTGGTAGTTGAAAGGAAGCTGCTGTGCTTTAACGATCATTTCCGTAAATTCCGCACGTGTAATGTTGATATCCGGTTTGAAACCAACGGAAGGATCCTCCGGATTCATAATTCCCTTCGCAAACATCGCTTCAATATAGTTCCGTGCATATGGATGGCTGATAACATCAGTGTAGGTTTCACCCAGTTTGGCTGCGACATAGTAACCGAATCGGTCAAAAGGAACTGTTATGGTGTTCTTCTTGTCATTCACAACCCCACCGATATTTTCCCACTGCTC
Source organism: Paenibacillus jiangxiensis (assembly GCF_046098255.1). Lineage (NCBI taxonomy): Bacteria > Bacillati > Bacillota > Bacilli > Caryophanales > Paenibacillaceae > Paenibacillus > Paenibacillus jiangxiensis. The sequence continues at coordinate 3,486 of NZ_JBJURI010000019.1, read as the reverse complement.
TGTCTCAGGGTTAAAATAAAGCACCGTAATAAGCTTGCCGGCATCCTTCGTCACACTTGTATTATAAGTCAGCGTCAGTTGTCCGCGCTTGGCAGGTACAAGTTCATTTTGCGTATCGCGGTTATAGAAGTTTTTCACCGGTGAAGTAGGCGATAGCTGATACGGATCCAAACCATACGTTATCGGGTCATAAGCTTCTGTCTGCAAATCATCGGCTACCCCAGGATCGATCCAGAATACCGGACTGGATTTCTCAAATTTATTAGGGAACTGCCCGATGAAATATTGAGCCCCTGATTCGAATGCTTGATCAATCTGATCCAGTTGGGAATCATCGAGATAATCATACCGGTCCACCACACCGTCTTCACTGTTGGCAATGGCAAACAGCAAATCATGGTTGGAGAAGACCTGATTTTTGAACCGCTCAGGCACAAAATAGTCATTGCGGATAAGACTTGTTTTCGACGGGAATTTCAGTTGAAGAGCACCCTCAAAAACTTTATGGGAATTCTTCATGGTTTCCATATACTGCGCCCCAGGAATATTCGTCGGCACGTATTTCACCGTAACCTCATCCTTCAGCACCTGGTCACCGACAGTGACTTCAATCGGAATTTTATTATCTTTATTTGCTTTTAAGCCTTTTACAACGTATCTGTAAGCTGACGGGTATTCTATAGTTCCATCATAGTTAGCATCAAAATCAACCTTCTCGGCAGGCTGTTTATTGATTTTAACCCCGGTAGCGTTAGGAGCACTAACGACCACTTCCACAAAATTCTGGTTGATCAGATTCCGGTCCGGCAGCGGACGAACAATCTGGTAGGAAGAGGTTGCAAAATTGATCTCTAACCGATATGTGGCGGCTGGTCCACCATCTCCAGCATTGTACAGCGTAAAGTTATACACGAGTGTAGATCCGTCCTGCGGAATTTCCTGACCAAACAGGACAAAGCTGAAATTTTCTTCTTTTGGATGATAATACACTACCAAATCCTGAACTTGAGATTCGCCGCCATTATAATTCTTCTGCGGAGAACCATCGGAATGGAAGCGATTCGACAGAGTCCATTTCAGCGGAGCCCCTTTATTAAAATCCTTATTTGAAGATTCGATTTTCAGGATATAATCTTTTTTTCTATCACCTACTGAACTTAGTTCACCGTCAACGTTCTGTTCATCATTACCCAAGTCAATAAAATCAAACGTTCCGAAAAGGTTCATCTTCGATACCGTTGTGGTATATTTCCCGTCACTTCCCGTAAAGTTAGGATCTGCTTTCGTTGGTGCGATATCCTTGTAGTCCGGAGTCCCTCCATCTCCACTTTTAAAGGTAAATGGAATAATCCCTTGCACGCCTACAGGAATCAAAGGCACATTGGTCGTTGTGATGTTAATTTTCATCGTTTTTTCATACTCATCCGAATTGGACTTGTACACAAACCGGATGGTGTTGGAGCCTATCACCAGTGCATTGGCCGCTGCAGACGTGTCACTCGCTACGAACTTAGCTGGACTGTCATCTGCTTTGAGAGCAATCTTAGCATTATTCACATACAGGAATACTGTTTGACCAGGATCGCCATATTTGATATCACTTTCAGAAGCCACATTGAACAATTGACCCTTAAAATCGCCGACAGCCTTGAGCTTAAGCTCGTTAGCCTTGTCAGGACTGTTGGTATCAATCTTGATTTGCTGACCGTCATAAACACTGTCGAATTGCACATAAGGGCCATACAGCATATTGATTTTAAGCGCTTTGGTTTCGAGCTCCTCATTACCGCTCTTCAATTGCAGGTTGATTACTTTAGTCGTGCTTGGCAGAGAGCTTACCTTGATAATGAAACGCTTGACACTGGTTGACACACCGTTAATAGTTCGGTTTACATCTTCGGAAGCCACCTCACTTATTGCAACATTAGCATCGCCCGAGACAATAGTTGTGTCCGCCTTCGCATTGATAACCTGAACTTCAATCCCCGCTGGTACCGAATTAATATTGGTAGTGGTATCAAGCATAGAGCTTCCGGTAAGCTTCAACGCATCAGCCGGTTCCTTAATGTTGCTGTTGTATCCTTGCAGATAATTTACACCGTATATAAACGGTTTTGTATTATTGCGAAGCGTGAAATACAGACTGCTGTCGCCTGCCAAACCCCCAATACTCAGATTTAACCTGACCTTGGAGTCAAAAACTGCAGTATTAGGAATTGGAACCTGGAATGGCACCATCACATAACCTGCCGCTTCCTGCGAATATTGGGCTTTGTTCACAGTTACTGTGCCTGTGTCCCTTACTCCCCCTGAAAGCCCTGAGATATCGTAATTTATAGCTACACTGTCAGGAGCAGTTCCTGTAAAAGGAACCACTGCAGTGCCGTGCATCACGATGTTATTGGTGTCAGGAACGCTAAAATCCGGCGTTGTCGACAAGTCTGCTGAGGTTAACTTCGTATTATTAGTCACGTGCTCTAAATACGTATTGTAGAAAGTAGGCTCGCCATTATAAAACGTAATCTGGCGGGTAGTTGTAACAGACTGATCATCGTTGGTAGCAGTGATAGTCAGTGTGTTATTGCCTTTATTCACAACTACAGTACCAGCCGTAAACTTGTAGTCACTTGAGCTCGAAACATTATAACTCCATGATTTCCCATTTGCCGAAATGATTACTTTCGAAGCATTAACGGCAAAACCGGAAACCACGATTTGTGCGGAAGAGTCACCTTTATTCGTGTTGTTTGCCATGAGAACTGCCGGCTTATCTTCGGGCAGCGCAACCTTTGTTCCGTTCAGAGTTGCACTGAGATCCGATAATGTCGGACCGTTGCGGTATTCAATATAAATGGTGTCAGATACGTTGGATGACCCTTTTTTGCCGCTGATCACAATTTTATTGAGACCGGAAAACAGCTTCACATTTAAAATGCGCAGCTCTGTTCCATCGGGATAAATACTCCCGGTCTGCCCTACATTAGAGCTGACTTCATTGTACGTGGAACCATTTTTTGATAATTGATACACACTGTATGAAATCGTATCTTCATCAACGTTATTGAAGGAACCCTCCAGATCAACGCGTTCAGTGGTAACCACACGCGCATCTGCAACGTCATATTTCTCCGAAGGAAAAATGAAGTAGGTTCCCGATGCGGCTTCCGCCGTACCCATCCAAGCCGTCGGCACCAAGGTTACCAATAAGGCGACCGTCAGCAACATGGAAAGCATTTTTTTCAACTTGATTGTCCTCCTTTGATTCTGCCGTACCTTTTTGGCACGTAATGAGTGCATAATTATTTTATCGGTCGGAGGTATCCAATTTTTTAGGCTTTCCCTAAAAAAGGGAAAAACCTTGTAACGGCGCGGCTTCACAGCATCTCCTTTAACAAGGAAATAAAACAACAAAGAGGGTGTCCCAAAAGTAAACTTTGGAACACCCTCATCAGTAAAATAGGATGGTATTCGAAAGAAATTAAGGGG